>JAFECO010000703.1 GCA_018242085.1 Pseudomonadota bacterium | reverse complement strand
GGTCCGTCAGATGGGTCAATGCCAGCCGGGAGAAATCGTCCCCGGCCGCCAGGCTGGAGAAGCTGACCCGCATCCCCAGCGCCGAAAGATTGTGCGCCAGGATCGCCGCCGAGCTGCCCAAGGTGACCCGGAACGATGAGGCCAAAAGCTCCCGCTCCAGCGGCATCGGATACGGTATCCCGTCCAGCACCAGATCCAGATTGATTTCACCCGCGACAGCGATATCGAAATGCGGAGAAGACGCGTCCATGCGGCTCCATTCCCATTGCCGGCCCCGGGCGAAATGATAGCATCAAAAACGCGGCTCGAAATCATCCACAAGAAGGATTGGGCGGGGTTTGCCGGCACGCAATGAATTTTCGGACTTGCTGTCGGCCCATGGTCAGCGCGGCATCGTTTCGGTTTGTTCGGCGCATCCCTGGGCGATCCGGGCGGCCGCGGACCAGGCTGTGGCCGATGGCGGCCTGCTCCTGATCGAGGCGACCTGCAATCAGGTCAATCAGGACGGCGGCTATACCGGCATGCGGCCGGACGGATTTCGCGACTTTGTGGGGAAATTGGTGGCGGAGGCGGGCCTTCCCCCCGGCAAGCTGATGCTGGGCGGCGACCATCTCGGTCCCCATGTCTGGCGCAATCTGCGGGCTGAGGATGCCATGGCCCAAGCCGAAAAGATGGTCGCGCAATATGTGCGCGCCGGCTTCGTCAAAATCCATCTGGACACCAGCATGCCCTGCGCCGGCGATCCGGACATCCTTTCCGACGACATCATCGCCGGCCGCGCAGCCCGGCTCGCCCAGATTGCAGAAACGACGCACGGGGGCCGCCCCTTCTATATCGTGGGCACCGAAGTGCCGGTGCCGGGGGGCGCCTCCCAGGGACATGACTTGTCGGTCACCACGCCCGAGGCAGCGGCCCGCACCCTGGCGACACACAAAAAGGCTTTCGCCGCCGCCGGGCTTGGCGATGCCTGGCCGCGGGTGGTGGGCCTGGTGGTCCAGCCGGGCGTGGAATTCGACAATCTCTTCGTCACCGACTATCGGCCCGCCGAGGCGACGCCCCTGGCGCGCTGGCGCGAAGCGAGCGGCGAAGGGTTGATATTCGAAGCCCATTCCACGGATTTCCAGCGCGACGGCGCCTATGCCGCCCTGGTCCGGGATGGATTCGCGATCCTGAAAGTGGGACCCGGCGTGACCTTTGCCATGCGCGAAGCGATCTGCGCATTGGCCGAAATCGAAAAATGCATCGTCACGCCTGCCGCGCAGTCGGGGCTCCTGGACGTGATCCGCGCCGTCATGCACGAGAATCCCGGATATTGGCGCGACTATTATGCGGGAACGCCGGCGGAGCAGGATCTACTGCTCTTCAACAGCTATAGCGACCGCATCCGCTACTACTGGCCCGATCCCAGGATCCAAGCCGCCATGGCCAGGTTGATCGAGAATCTCACCGCAGCCCCTGCTCCGGACATATTGCTGAGCCGCTATTTGCCGGCGCAGTACCGGCGGGTCCGCGACGGCAAGCTCGGCCGCGATCCCAAGGCTTTGATCCTGGACCGGATCCGCGATGCGCTCCGGCCCTATGCGGCGGCATGCAAGGCATAGCAGGTTAGGCCCGCCTCCCCCTGCGCGCGCGAAGCGCGCTGGCGGGAGAGGTGATCGTAGCTGGCCCTCGAGCCAGCGCAGATCGGAGGGGGCATTAAACCTCTTCCGGCGGCAGATCGAAATTGACCAGGTCGGCGCGGAAGCCCCTGGTGCGGATGGCGCCATAGAGGATGCCCGCTACCATCCACACCGCGCCCAGGATCATCGCCGCGCGGCTCAGATGGGCCCAGATGAAGCCGCAGATCACCAGCCCCAGCAGCGGCACCAGGAAATGACTCCAGCTCCTGTTTGCACCGCGCCACCAATAATGCACGAAGGACGCCGCGTTGACGCCCATGAAGGCGATGAAGGCGCCGAAATTGAGCGCCTGGGCGCCCACGGCATAGGCGCTGCCGCCCAGGGCATCGGAATAATATTCCATCGTCGCCGCACCGATCAGCGCCAAGGCACCCACCAGGATGATCCCGTTGCGCGGCACAAGATGACGCGGCTCGATCACCCCGAAAAAGGATTTTGGCAGGGCATTGCCCTTGCCCATGCCGTAGAGCAGCCGTCCGGCCGCCAGCTGCGCGGCGATGGCCGTGCCCATATTGGCGATCAGAAGCGTGAAATTCATCACCAGAAAAAGCAGAAGGCCGCCGACGTGCTGCGACACCATCGCGAAAGCGGATTCGACCTGGGGACCGGGAAAGGGTTTCGACCCCCAAACCAGCTGCGCCGCATACACTTCCAGCCCGGACAGCAGCCCCGCGAACAGGCAGACCAGCACGGTGGCGAGGAGAAGATTGCGGCGCGGATTTTCCGCTTCCTCGGACAGAGTCGAGATGGCGTCGAACCCGATATAGGTGAGCACCGCGACCGAGGTGCCCGCGAAAATACTGTCGGCGCGGAAATTCTGCGCTTCGTAGAAGGGGCGCAGGAAGAAGGCCGCATCATGGTCCATCCGCCAGAGAAAATTCGCCACGGCGGCAAAGAAAATCAGCACCACCAGCACCATCGCGGCGCAAAGAATCTCATTCAGCTTCGCCGATGTGCGGATGCCGTGAAGATTGATCCAGGTGAAGAAGCCGGCAAAGACCACCAGCCAGGCATAAAAGGGTATTCCCGGCACGATGTTCATCGCCGCCTTGGCCGAGAAAGCGGTGCAGATCAGGGGATTGAGCAGATAGTCCATCACCATCCCCCAGCCGGTGACATAGCCCAGGGCCGGATGGATCTCGCGTCCCACATACGTGTAGGCGGATCCGGCGCTGGGATAGACCCGCGCCATGCGACCATAGCTGATGGCGGTGAACAGCATCGCCACCATGGCGATCAGGATGGTGGTGACCACATGGCCATGGGCGGTGTTGCTGATCACCCCGTAAATGCCCATGGGTGCCGTCGGCTGGATGATCACCATGCCGATGAAAATGAGATTCCACAGGGACAGCGCGCGGCGCAGGCGCGGCTGGCCCTCGCCGCTCATTGTGCCGGCCGCGCGGGATGGATGGTCACGCCCTGCACCACCCGGTTGATCACGCCACCGGGACTGGGATTGTCCGGATCGATGCCGCTGGAAAGAGACAGGTGATAGCCGAAGAGCTGGGCCGCCACGATTTCGAACGGCGTGCGCAATTCATCCGCCAGCCGTGGCGCCATGGCGGGAATGACGGCATCGAACAGGCCGTCCGGGTCGCTCATATCCGCGATGCCGACCAGATAGCCGATCCGCTTGGCGCGCAACTCGCGCAACAGATCCTGCTCGTAAAGGCGGCGCAGAGGATCGCTGGACAGAAGCGCGATCACCAAGGTATCGCCGCGGACAAACGACATGGGACCGTGCCTGAGGCCCAGGAATGTCTCCGTCACCACGGGAAAATCGCCCGCCGTCATCTCCAGGGCTTTCAAGCCGGCTTCCTCGGCCCAGGCCTGAAGCGGCGACGAAGACAGCATCACGATCCGCTCGCGCGCCGCGCCGGCAACGGACTTGCAGGCTTCGTCGATGGCCGGCAGCAGCGAGCGGCCATGCGGGGCGCAGATATCGACGGCCTCGCCGACGGCGGCGCGCCGCATGAGCGCCTGCCCCGCAATCACCAGATTCGAGAACGAGCTGGTCATCACCAGGCTGCTGTCGTTGGTGCGAGGATCCAGAAATAGAATGCCGTCCAGCGCCGAACGCGTGAGCGCGCTCTGGGGGTTGCAGGTGATGGCCAGCTGGAAGACATCGGGCCTGAGGGCGCGGACCCGCTCCACCACGGCCGCGCTTTCCGGGCTTCCACCGGAGCGGGCCAGGGAAATCACCACATCGACGCCAGCCAGATACCGTTCCGCATCGATCAACAAATCGGTGGTGGGGACGGCCACGCAATTCTCATTTACGGTTGCCGCCGCGCTGGCGGCATAAGCCGACGTGCCCGCACCCGTGAACAGAACCCGCTTTCCCATCAGCCGTCGTCCCAGGCCGAGCCGCGCCGATGCGTCATCGACCCGCACCAAAGTCGTAGGCCACAGGTCCGGCTGCTGGAATATCTCCCGCCGCGTCGCGCCGCCCTGGCCCGGACCGCTCACGCTGTCTTCCGCGCCGGCGGAAACAACAACGTCACCGCCAGCACACAGGCCAGCAGCGCGGAGAAGATCAGGAAAGCCGGATGATAGCCGCCAAGGCGATCGAAGATGAGCCCGATCGATATGCTCGATGCGATGGTGATGATGCCCAGAAAACTATAGGTCCAGCCCATCACGGCGCCGAACCGGGCCGGCCCGTAATAGCCCGCGATCAGCGCCGCCGTGGTCGGCAGCGCGCAGCCCAGCGCGACGCCCGCCATGCAGGCGCTGGCATAGAGCGCCGCGGGTGCCGCGAAGAAGCTCAAGGTCAGCCATGTCAGGGTCATCAGCGCCGCCGCCGCGATCAGCAATGTGCGTTGGCTGATATGGTCCGCCAAGATACCGGCGGCCACTTTGGTGATCGCCGCCGCGATTGCAAAAGCCGAGATCATCGCCGCCGCGGACGGCGCGGCCAGACCCAGGCTGACGCCATATGGCACCAAGGTAATGACCAGCGCCTGGGAGGTGCCCGACACCATCGACAGGACGATGCTGGGAATCCAGAAGGCGCGGCTGGTGAGAATTTCATGCCAGCGCGGCGCCGGCATCGCCAGGGCGCCCCCCGGCCGCGCGGGATCGCTTTCCCGGCCCTGGTTTTCGGGATGATCGCCCAGCCCCATGTCGGACGGCTTGTCGCGCAGCACCAGCAAGGCCAACACCACGATGATCGCCGCGATGATGAGGGCTTCATAGATCAGCGCGGTGCGCCAGCCATGCTGTTGAATGGCGCGGCTCAGCAGCGGCACGACCGTGAAGCCACCGCCGGACGTCGCGACCGCCGCCAGACCCAGCGCCAGGCCCCGGTGCCGGTAGAACCAGCGCGACGCCATCGCGGCCGTGGTCAAGGGGCCGATGCACATGAAACCGATGGCGGTCGGCAGGAACAGCAAGGCCGCCATCACCAGCAAGGACTGGCTAAGCGCAATGCCGATCAAGGCAAGGGCGAACAGAATGGCGCCCAGCGGCAGAACCAGACGGATGGAAAACCGGTCCAGCGCCCTGCCCACCAAAGGCGAAACCAGTGCCCCGCCCAGGAACATGATGAGGACCGGCATATTGGCCAGGGCACGGGAGATATGAAATTCCGCCTGCAACGGCAGAACGAACAGGCCGGCGGCGTAACTGGTGGCGCCCTGGGCCAGCAGCTCCGACACGGCGGCGGCTGCCAGGATCGCCCAGCCATAATAGAAAGGCGTCATGGAGGCCGGCACCGCGGCATCTTTCATCGCCAGCCTCGCATCTCAAATCCCCCAATGCGGCGAACGCCGCTTCGGGTTTTATGCCATGAGGCAGGAGGCAAAGAAATAGCGGGCTCGCGCCGCAAAGGAACGAAGCGGAATCATGCGAAAGATCGGACGGAATTTCCGTTCGTGCGCGTCAGAGCAATCCGCCCGGAAGCGACGCCATCTGGTTTTCCCAAATGTCTTCGGTTTCGGAGCGGCGCGGCGTGTAACGGCACTGGCCCAGGATGAAGCTCGGTTCGCCATTGTCATTGGCCAGCGGCACGAACAGATTCTCGGCGTCCAGATATTCGCGGCCCTGGATATGAACACGGCCCAGAAAGCGAAGCGGCTGGGCCCCTTCCAAAATCATGTCGCCGCACTCGGTCCACCGCTCGATATGTTCGGGCGGCAGACTCTCTTCGAGCGTCTTGCCGGTATTCTCACCCAGAATGCTGGTGAGGCCAGTGCCGATCAGCCGCCAGCGATAGCGGGACGGATTCTGGGAAACGCGCTCGAACAAAAGAACGGTCCGGAGGATGTCCTTTAGATCCCTGGGAGTGATATCGGAACGTGCCGGCATGTTTCGACTTCCTGACTTGTTTCGCCACAGCGCGAGAAGATTTTCGTAACCGGGATCGATGAACGCCAAAGTCGGATCGCAGAAATGATGCCAGTTCTTTTGAACTGCCTTCCGATTCAGAGCCCTGGCTGCCGCGATTACATCCATGCTCCGATTTTTGACCGGAAACTTAAATTGCCGGTAAACCAACTGTCCTTTGCCTAGCCCATGCCTGGTAAAAAATCGGCAAAAGGAATCATTTCCAGGAAATTGACAACACACGGCGTCTTTCGGCGCATGAACCGCCGATTGAATAGATGCCGACAATAATGATGCATCGCTACCGATGGTTGGGCGCGCGATCACGGGATTAACTGTCTTCGCAATCGCGGGGGAACTTCCGGCAGATTGATATTTATCTCCGGAGCCGAAGCACTTATGGTTTATGAGGTATTAACAATCACGGCGGATTGAAATGTCACATGCACAAGGGGGAATAACCTCCGACGGTGGCGTATCGAGCGTAAGACACGGCAAGCACAACCTGGACGAGATGGATGCCGCCAGAGTGGCCAAGCATCTGGTCCTGTTCCGACCGAATGATTCCGTAACCGAGCGGCTTCTGGCCAAAGCCCGGCTCAGCATTCCCGGCTTCGGCAAGACCGAAACCATCCTCAATGTCCTGCATCGGCAGCTGGGTGAAATTCATGCCATCGCGCGTAGGCCGCGATCCGGCGAAGCCCCAGTCGCGGAAGGATTCGTTCTTATCCTTCTGCTGAACGAGATCGGATTGATGCAGCTGGCCCTGGGCACCTTCAACGGTCCCGACCCGGACCTTCGCCTGCTGGCCAAGCCGCATGAGCGCCCCGCCGGCATATATATATGGGGCCTCCTCGCGCCCGGCCCGCTCGCGCCGGGGGTGGCTCTCTTCATGCAGGAAATGCTGGCGCCGCGCTATGCGGGCGTGAACTTCTATTCCCGCCCGAACACCGAGGTGGGACGGCGTTTCAACGAAACCGTGGGCCTCACCCAGGGCGTTCAGATCGGGCCCATCGATGCGCCCAATATCTGGGTGTTCCAGCGCAAGCCGCCGGCGCCGCTTTATGACAGCTATGTCCCGGGGGCCGACGAGAAGGAAATCGGCATCACGGTCGCCCGCACGCTCGAAGACATGATGCGCGTGGCCGCGATCCGCAACGTCGTCTATATGGGTGAGCAGGAATGCCCCTATTACGAGGAGTATGACGGCAACGACCTGTCGGCCACCCATCTGATCGCCTATATGGGCGACGAGCCGATCGGATGCCTGCGCCTGCGCTTCTTCGCCGATTTCGCGAAATTGGAGCGGCTGGCCATCCGCAAGGAATTCCGCAAATCGCGGGCGGCGTTCCAGCTTGTCCGCGCCGCGTTCAAATTCTGCCAGAAAAAGGGCTATGGAAAAATCTATGCCCATTCGCAGACGCGGCTGGTCGATTTCTGGAAACGCTTCGGCTTCCAGGTCCTGGAAGGCGGAAAAAGCTTCGTGTTTTCCGGTTATGACTATGTGGAAGTCGTCGCCGAGATCGAACGCGACGCCAAAGCCGTCTCGATCGGCGACGACCCTTATACGATCATCCGGCCGGAGGGTCGCTGGCATCTTCCCGGTGTCCTGGAACTGTCGGCGCTCCATGCCACGGCCCATGCCTCGGCCGAGGAAGAGACCTTGCGCCTTGCCGGATCGGTGGCCTGAAAGGCATCGGCCCACACATTTGCCTTGGCAGTCCCTGTCATGATCCACTCCCCCGGATTTTGGGGGAGCGGAACGTGATGCGCTTGCTGCTGGCGATGGTCTTTGCGTTGGTGACGGCGAACGCCGCAGCCCAAACGCCAACCGGCGATATTCCGATCGGGGTCGAAGCGCCCACAATCCTGTCACCGTCCGGGACAGCCGAAAATCTGGGCATGCGGCTGGTGATCCGCGCGGTCAACGATGCCGGCGGCATCCATGGGCGCAAGCTGGTCGAACGCAGCTATGGCCGCACCAAGACCGGGGCGGCGGGCGACGCCGAAGTGATGGCGAGTGTCGCGCGCCTGGCCGATGAAGATCATGTGCTGCTTCTGTGGAATCACGGCGGCACCGTCTCCACCCAGCTCGCGCCTTTCGCGATGGCGCACAAGCTGCCTTACATGTTTCCCCATACCGGGCTCTTGGACAGGGACGACGACCGTTACGTCTTCACGTCATTCCCGCACTATGATGGCGAGACGCGAATGATGTTCCGCTATCTGGCTCGCGACCGGGGCATGAAGCGCATTGCCATCCTCTACGATCCCAACGCCTATGGCCGCTATTTCCGCGACCGGCTGAGGGCCTTGGCGGCGGATAATGGCTATGACGTTGCCGGCGAGGAAGCGGTGGAACAAACCTTGCCCACCGACCTCACCGCCCAGATGCAGCGTCTGAAGGATGCGAAGCCGGATGCCATCGTGATGGCGCTCTACCCGCCCCAGGCCAAGAAAGTGATGGAAGCCAAGGCGCGGCTGGATTGGAAAGCAGTCCGCATGATTTCCACCGGCCCGCTCACCGATGAAGAATATCTCAACGTGCCCGGCGGCTACGCCGAAGGCACGCTGGGCCTTTGCTATTATCCGGATCCCAACCGTTCCGCCGCGCCGGGCGTGGCCGCCTACCGCCGGCTGATGGCTCGATACTTCCCGGACGAGAAGCTGAACCGCTATTCGCTATACGGCTATGCCTTCGGGCAGATGGTGGCCGAGGGCCTCAGGCGTGCAGGTCCCAATCCCACCCGCGAGCGCTTCATCGACGCCATGGAAAGCATCAGGAATTGGGATTCCGGCGGCATTCTTCCGCCCGTGACCTTCTCCAAAATCAATCATCACGCCCAGCAGGCGGGCTTTGTCTGCGAGCTGCAACAGGGCCATTTCGTGGCGCTGGGCGGATGGATCACGCCCTAGACCCGCAAGCTATTGCGAAGGTTGCATTTTCGGGGCGGCCGATTTTCACGCGGCTATTGGCGTAACGAAACCGGAAACGGCGCGAATTCCCCTTGAACGCTTCAGGGGACCGCCATGATCGCACGCCGCTTCGCCTTATGGGGCCTCAGCGCCTATATCGCGTTCGTTTTCGTCCAGTCGCTGTTTTTCAAATTCACCGGCTCGGTGGAGAGCATCTTCATCTTCTCGACCTTGCGCGCATGGTCCGGCATCGACTTGTTCGAACCGGCAGGACGCTGGATCATCGGCATCTGCGAACTCATCGCCTCCGTCCTGCTGTTTTTGCCGCGCACGCGCATTTTCGGCGCGGCGATGGCGATCGGCATCATGACCGGCGCGATATCGTTCCATCTCTTCACGCCGCTTGGGGTGGAGATTCTGGGCGATGGCGGCGAGTTGTTTATCCTGGCCTGCGGCGTTTGGATTTCCGGCTGGATCATCCTGGCGCTGTCCGCCGACGAGATACGGATGTGGACCGGCACCGCCCTGAATATCTTCGGGGCGCAGCCGGCGGCATGAATGCAAACCGGTTAGGAAGCCTTGTTCCGCAGGCCGGAAACCAGCGCCCCGCCCGCCGCCACGATTCCGATCTTGACCAGATCGCCCAGGATGAAGGGCCCAACGCCTTCCGCCAATAAGCGGGGCGCGGGCACATAAAGAGCAAGCCAGGCGACGCCCAGGCCATAGATCATGGCCATGCCTGCCAGCATCGCACCCGACCGCGCGGCAATTCCCCGGCCCGCGCCAAATG
>JAFECO010000702.1 GCA_018242085.1 Pseudomonadota bacterium | reverse complement strand
GGCAAGGAAGCCCGCATTCTTTATGTCACGCCCGGCTATCAGCTGATCGCGCTGGACGCCAAGACCGGTCAGCGCATTCCCAGCTTCGGCAACAATGGCGCCGTCGACCTGAAGGCGGATGACGACCAGAAGATCGAGCCCGATCTGACCACGGGTGAAATCGGCTTGCACGCGGCGCCGATCGTGGTGGGTGACAAGGTGCTGCTGGGCTCGGCGTTCCGCGAAGGCTTCACGCCCTCAAGCTTCAAGAACAACAAGGGTTCGGCGCGGGCTTTCGATGTGCGCACCGGCAAGCGCATCTGGCAGTTCCGCACCATTCCGCAAAAGGGCGAACCGGGTGCGGAGACCTGGTTGAACGGCTCCAACGAATATACCGGCAACACCGGCGTGTGGGCGCAGATCACCGCCGACCCGGTGGCCAATCTGGCCTATCTGCCCGTCGAACAGCCGACTTCGGACTTTTATGGCGGCAAGCGCCCCGGCAATGGCCTTTACGGCAACAGCCTGGTGGCGGTGGATCTGGATACCGGCAAGCCCAAATGGCATTTCCAGTTCATCCATCACGAAGTCTGGGACTATGACATGTCCTCGGCGCCCTTGCTGATGGACATCAATGTCGACGGCAAAGCGATCAAGGCGGTGGCGAATCCGTCCAAGATGGGCTTCCTCTATGTCTTCGACCGCATCACCGGCAAACCGGTGTGGCCGATCCCGGAAAAGAAGGTGGAGAAGGGCACTGTGCCCGGCGAATGGTATTCGCCGACCCAGCCCATTCCCACCAAGCCCAAGCCCTATACCCGCACCGGCACTTCGGTGGACGAGCTGATCGACTTCACCCCGGCCTTGCGCGCCGAAGCGATACAGGCGGTGAAGAAATACAAGCTTGGCCCGATCTACACCCCGCCGGTGGTGTCCAACCCCAACGGCCCCATCGCCACCATCATGGTGGGCGCGGCCAATGGCGGCACCAACTGGCCGGGCGGCTCCTTCAATCCGGAAAACCACACCGTCTATACCTATGGCTGCAACAATTGCATGTCCTTGACGGCGCTGGTTCCTCCGCCTCCGGGCATGACCGATCTGCCTTATGTGGAAGGTCTGACGGGCCAGAAGATCGTGATGGTCAATGCGGCCGGCACGGATTCGGGCGCCGACGCGGCGCCCCCGCCCAAAAAGCCGGCGGCGCCGGCCGGTGGCGGCGGCGGTTTCCGCACTCTCACCATCCAGGGCCTGCCTTTGCTGAAGCCGCCATACGCGACCATCAGCGCCATCAATCTGGACAAGGGTGAGATCGTTTGGCAGGTCGCCCATGGCGACACGCCGGACAATATCCGCAACAACCCCGTGCTCAAGGGCATCGATGTGCCCCGCACCGGTCAGGCCGGCTTCAACATCGGCACCCTGGTCACCAAGCATCTGGTGATCGCGGGCGACGGTCAGGTGACGACCACGCCGGACCATCCGCGTGGCGCACCGCTGCGCGCCTATGACCAGGCGACCGGCAAGGAAGTGGGCAATGTGCTGTTGCCCGCGCCGCAATCCGGCTCGCCCATGACCTATATGGTCAACGGCAAGCAGTACATCATCGTCGCGGTGTCGGGCGGCAATTATTCGGGCGAGTATATCGCTTATACGCTGCCGGATAATTCCTGATCGCATTGTCATGAATGGGAAACGGCTCCGGTAAAACGGAGCCGTTTTCTTTTGCGCCTTGCCCTGGAACCAAACAGGCGCGGGCCCTATTTCAGTCCCATCACCCCAAAAGGATAAGGCCATGGTCAATGCAGCAAGGTCCGGCACATTCGCGATTGGCGGCAAGGCAACAGTCCACCGTCTGGGTTTCGGCGCCATGCGGGTGACCGGCGAAGGCGTGTGGGGTCCGCCAAAAGACAAAGCCGAAGCGATGGCGACCTTGAAGCGGGTGCCGGAACTGGGCGTCGATTTCATCGACACCGCCGAGGCCTATGGCCCCCATATTTCGGAAGATCTGCTGCGTGAAGCACTTCATCCCTATGACGGACTTCTGATCGCCACCAAGGGCGGCTTGACCCGTTCGGGGCCCGGGCAATGGACGCCGAAAGGCGATCCGGATTTTCTGATCGCTGGCGCAAAGGGAAGCCGCGAGCGGCTCAAAGTGGAAAAGATCGCTTTGTGGCAGCTGCATCGCATCGATCCCCATGTGCCGCGGGACGAGCAATTCTCCGCCATCAAGTCATTGCTGGATGACGGGGTGATCGAACAGGCGGGCCTCAGCGAAGTCTCGGTGAAGGAGATCGAGGCGGCGCGCAAAATCTTCCCCGTCGCCACGGTGCAGAACCAATATAATCTGGTCTCGCGCGGCAGCGAGGATGTGCTGGATTATTGCGAGAAACACGGGATCGGTTTCATTCCCTGGTATCCCTTGGCGGCGGGCGATCTGGCCCGGCCCGGTTCATTGCTGGACGGGATCGCCAGGAAGCATAAGGCGACGCCGGCGCAGATCGCGCTTGCCTGGGTCTTGAAGCGCAGCCCGGTGATGCTGCCCATTCCCGGCACCGGCAAGGTCAAGCATCTGGAAGAGAATGTCGCGGCGGCGGATATCGTGCTCAGTGACGAAGACTTCGCTGCGCTGGATAAGGAAGGGCGCCGGCGATAATCCGCGTCAGGCGCCGGGAACCGGTTTGGGAAAATCGGCCTCGCCTGCGCGCGGGGCTGCGAGCGGGAATATCGCCGCCCCCTCGATATTGTGGGCCGGCTGAAAAGGCGTGCCCGCCAGAGCGGCGATACTTTCCGAATCCGACAGCAGCGCCACCCAATCCTGGCGGCTGAAGGCTTTGGTGCCGCCGCGACGGGCAGCATCCGCCAGCGCGGTCAGCTTTTCGCGTGCGCTCTCGTCCGGCGGCGGGACTTCCTCCAGAAGTTTCAGGTGCAATGCGCGGGTCTGGGGATCGTCCAGCACCAATTGGCGGAAATCGATTTTCTGCGCCGCTGCTTCGCGCTTGGCCAGAAGCTGGTGGGCGCGCTTGAGGACCGGGATCACGCCCGTCTCGCTGGGCACCAGAAAAATCTTGTCGCGCGCCAGAGCCGCGCCCAGTTTCAGGCTTGAAGTGATTTGAACCAAAGGAATGGTGAGGATCAGGCCCAGCAGCAACGGCACGAACCATTCCATGCTGCCGGGCGCGAAGCGATAGAGCAGGGCCGCCGATGCGATGCCGATCAAGGTGTGCGGCCAATATTCCCGGAACACCAGCCAGAAAGGCAGGGCACGGTCGTCACGCGTCTGGGTGCCCCAGCCGGTGGCGCGGCCGATCAGGATGTTGAAGATGAACCAGCTATGCACCAGCATCACCACGGGCGCAAACAAGGTGGCGAAGATGCTCTCCAGCACCACCGAACGCAGGATATTGCCCACCCCGCCATGCGCCTTCACTTGGGCGGGCTCCGCCAGAAGCACCATCAAGGCCAGCAATTTCGGGGCATAGAGCAAAACCAGGGTGGCGGTGACCAGTTGCAGCAGCGGCACCGATTGCGACACCGATAGCGCGATTTCCGGATGGCGCCCGGCAAAGGCGAAAGGTTCGATGTCCTTGGGAATGAACATCACCAGGGTCGACACCAGCAGCAGCAACAGCCAGAGCGGTGAAGCCAGATACGACATGATGCCCATCGCCAGATGCAGGCGCGACGGCAGCTTCAACCCTTGCGCCAGGATGATGCGCCCATGCTGCAGATTGCCCTGGGCCCAGCGGCGGTCGCGCTTCAGATGATCGTAAGCGGTGGGCGGCGGTTCTTCATAGCTGCCGGTGAGATCCGGCGCCATCCAGACTTCCCATCCGGCGCGCTGCAAGAATGCAGCCTCGACGAAATCGTGACTCATGATCTCGCCGCCGAAAGGCGGGCGTCCGGGCAGCTTGGGCAAGCCGCCATGCTGCTGGAAGGCCCGCACGCGGATGATGGCGTTGTGGCCCCAATAATTGCCTTGCCCGCCTTGCAGCCAGGCCAGTCCCGCATTGTAGGTTCCGCCATAGGCGCTGGACGCGAATTGCTGGATGCGCGCGAACAAGGTGCTGCGCCCCACCAAGGTCGCGGGCGCTTGAATCAAGGCGGCGCGGGGATTGGCATCCATCAGCCGCACCAGCGAGGCCAGAGTCTCGCCGCTCATCAGGCTGTCGGCATCCAGCACCACCATGTAGTCGTAATGCGAGCCCCAATTCTCGCAGAAGTCCTGGATGTTGCCGCTCTTGCGGCCGATATTGCGATGACGGTGGCGATAAAAGACGCGCGCGTCCGGCTCCAGGCTGGCGCGCAATTTCTGCCAGGCCACTTCCTCGGCGATCCAGTTCGCCGGTTCGGTGGAATCGCTGAGAATGAAGAAATCGAAGCCGCCGGTTGCCGCCACCGAATCGAAGATGGCCTGCACGCCGGAGAAAACCCGGTCCACATCTTCGTTATAGACCGGCATCAGGATCGCGGTGCGCGAGGAGGAAGGACCGCTTCCTTCTTCCAAAGGCAGCAGTCTGGCGCCCGTCAGCCGCGCGAAGGCGCCGAACACCGCCATCCAGAAAGAGACCGTGATCCAGCCGAACAGAATGGCGAACAGGCCGAGAAACAGGAATTCCAGCGGATCGACGCCATCAACCCGCAGCACCTGGTAAAGTTTCGACACCGCCGCTGCGGTGGAAACGAAAACCAGGAACAGGAAACACCATCGCCGGGCAGCGATGTCAGACACGGCGCTTGGTGGTCGTGCTTATCGGGGCGGGAAGGGTCGGCGCGGTTTCGGCCATCAGCCAGCTCAGCCCGGCGCTCGCCAGACGGGCGAAAGTCCAGGGCACGACCGGCTGGGCCAGCATGGGGGTCGGACGGCGCGGCGGAATGCTGGCGGGGACAATTTCGCCCTGGAAAAGCTGTATGTCGCGGTCCATGAAAGCCATGCTCTTTGAACGATCGGGATTTGATGAAAATGGCCAAACATTACGGCGAAATCATGGATCGGGCGGGGTGATTCCGGGGCCCTTAAACGCCCGGCTCCGCCCCAACTTTTCCATCTTTGCCCCGTTTATTCCCCAGCCCATCCGGAGCTTTCCATGATCGACCGACGCTTCCTGCTGGCAGCCTTCGCGGCCGCCGGCACCCTGCCGACCTTGTCCGCCTTTGGGGCAGAGAAGGCCGCGCCAAAGGCCGCACCGGCCGGGCTGCGCTTCGGGTCGCCCCATGCTTTCAGCTTCGAAGAACTCAAGGCGCAGGCCAAAAAGCTGGCCGGCCGCCCCTACCAGCCGTCCGAGCCCCCGGCCAAGGCCATCATCGAGGGTGTGGATTTCGACAAGGTGCAGAAAATCCGCTTCCGCCCCGAAGACGCCCTGTGGCGTGGCGTCGCGGGCACCGATCCGATCGCCTTCTTCCATCTCAACAAATACTCCGCCGATCCGGTGACCATCTTTGCCTTGCAGCCGGATGTCTCCGGCGGGCAGAACGCCCGCGAGATCCTCTACAGCCCGGACTATTTCGATTACGGCGCGTCGGGCCTGGACCCCAAGCCCCTGGCCAAGCTGGGCTTTGCCGGGTTCCGGGTGATGGAGAGCCAGGCCTCGCCCATCGACTGGCTGGCCTTCCAGGGGGCGAGCTATTTCCGCTCCTCCGGCCAGGACGGCCAATATGGCGCCTCGGCCCGGGGCATCGCCATCAACACCGCCCTCTCCACGGCGGAAGAATTTCCCCGCTTCACCAAATTCTGGCTGGGACAGAACGGATCGGCGGCCACCGTCTATGCCCTTTTGGAGGGCCCCAGCGTCACCGGCGCCTACAAATTCGACTGTGTGAAGAACGCGGCGGCCCAAGGCGGC
This sequence comes from Pseudomonadota bacterium, assembly GCA_018242085.1. GTDB lineage: Bacteria > Pseudomonadota > Alphaproteobacteria > Micropepsales > Micropepsaceae > Rhizomicrobium. Next base: position 4,502 of record JAFECO010000702.1, on the reverse strand, counting down.
GCGGTGGTGATGAATGTCCATTGCGACATCTTCTTCCGCGCCAACATCACGCGGCTGGGCATCGCGCCGCTCACCAGCATGTATTGGTATGGCGAGAATGAGCGCACCAAGGCCGCCGACTGGCGGCCGGAAATTCACGACAATGACGGGCTGGCGATCTGGACCGGCAAGGGCGAGCGCATCTGGCGTCCCCTGATCGATCCGCCCCAGCTTCAGACCAATTCCTTTGCCGACAACAATCCCAAAGGCTTCGGCCTGATGCAGCGCGACCGGGATTTCGCCAATTACCAGGACGACGGCGCTTTCTATGACCGGCGGCCCGGAATCTGGGTGGAACCGCGCGGCAATTGGGGCAAGGGTTCGGTTCAGCTGGTGGAGATCCCCACCGAGGATGAGATCCACGACAATATCGTCGCCTATTGGCGGCCGGACGAGCCGGTCAAGAGCGGCGACAGCCTCAGCTTCGATTACCGCCTTTACTGGCAGGACGCCGAACCCAATTATCCGAAAAACATCGCGCGTGCCGTCGCCACCCGCATCGGACGCGGCGGCATGCCGGGGCAGAATCCCTGGCCCGCCAACAAGCGCAAATTCGCCATCGACTGGCAGGGCGGCACGCTCAACGAGTTGCAGCAGCGTTACGACCTGACGCCGGTGATCAATGTCTCCAACGGCAAGGCCGAAGGCGCCTATGTGATCAAGGTGGTGGGAACGGACCGCTGGCGCTCGCTGTTCGACATCACGGTCGACGGAAAAGGCCCCATCGATCTGCGCTGCTATCTCAAGCTGGGCGACAAGACGCTCACCGAGACGTGGATTTATCAGTATTTCCCGTAAGGCTGGTTCGGAACGGGGCGCGGGAAATGGGAATTTCTATAGCGCCAGCCGTGTCGCCAGATACAGAAGGCCCGCGCCCATCAAGGTCGCCATCGTTGTCCAAAGGCGGGGAAAAGCGCGCTGGCTTTCCGGCAGAAGGTCGCTGGCCCCGATATAAAGAAAGAAGCCGGAAAATCCCGCCAGCAGCAGTTCCAGCGATGCGCGCGGCGGCGCGATCAGAAGGCTCAAGGCCGCGCCCGCCAGCGGCGCCAAGGCGTCCACCACCAGCCAGGCCAAAGCCGTTTTGCGCCGGCCGCCATTCTTGACCACGACATTGACGGTGTTCAGGCCGTCGGAAAAATCATGCACCAGCACGGCGGTGGCGACCACCAGGCCGATTGCCTGTCCGGCCTGGAAGGCGATGCCGATGGCAAAGCCGTCCAAAAGACTGTGCGCCGAAAAACTGCCGGCACCGATGCGGCCCCGCCAGCTTTTGCCGTCTGCGCCGGTCTTGGTGCCTTGCAGGCTGATCAGCCGGTCGAATAGCAGATAGAGAAAAAATCCGCTCGCGGCGGCGGTCACCACCAGGCGCGGCGGATGCGCGCCCATGCTCAAGGCTTCCGGCAGAAGATCGAAGAATGCGACCGCGATCACCGCGCCGGCGCTGAACCCCAGGATCAGATGCAGGCGGTCGCGAAGGCCGAGCGCGGTCAGCCCGCCCAGCATGGTCGCGGCGGAAGCGGCCACCGCGATCGTCATCACCCAAAGCGCCGTCATGGAAATCCTCTCCTGCGGGCTTCTAGCCCATGACCGCTCCGGCAGCGAGAATTTGTTCCAGGCGCCGGTGAGTAAGAACCTAGAAATCATGCGGTTATGGCTGTCCGCATGCCCGGACGGGGGCTTTCGCCCCGTGCGATCAACCGGAGCCCCCGCCATGGTTAACCATTTGCGGAAGCAGCGCTTTTCCTGGCGCTGGGCAATTGTGCCATATTGGAACAGTTCGGCGAGAAGGGGATCGCGTGGTGAGAATTGGTTTTTGTGCCGCCCTTGCCGGGGTGGCATTGCTGCTGAGCGGCCCGGCGATGGCAAAGCCCGCGCGCCCGCAGGCCAAGGCAGCACATCGCATGCATGCCGACCGGCACCATGCGCAATCTCATTACGACTATCGCTCCGCCAGCATCGTGCGCGAGGAATTCATCGATGCGCCGCGCGGGCAATGGATGCGGCCTGCGCATCATTTTGGCGGGTATGAAGAACGGCGTGACGGAAGCGTGGTGGAAAATCTGCGCGGCGATTTCACCGGCGGCGTGGGATATGGCGCGGACGGTTTCGTGGACGGATATGGCCAGACGCATTACTTCGTCGGCAGTTTTCGCGGGATGAATCCCTTGCCGCACGGCCCTTACACGCCGAATCACGCGCGCGGACGCGCCTTTTAGGCTTCTATTTTCCGTGATGCAGGGCCGTGCGCTCATGCTTGGCGGCGGGATGATGCACCACCACCGCCACGGGAATGGTCGCGACATAGATCAGAAGGCCGATGGTCAAAGTCGCCCAGGGCCAGATCACCAGAAGCATCACCAGGATGCCGCCGCACAGGCCCGCCAGGAAACGATGCTCGCGCGACAGGCGCATATGCTTGACCGACGGCGTGGGCAGGCGGCTCACCATCAAGGCTGAAGTGATGGCGATCATGGTTCCCGCCACCCAGGGCTCGCGCACCAGCGCGCCGTCCCATTGAAAGCTGATCAGCATGGGCAAGAGCATCATGCAGGCCGCGGCGGGCGTGGGCAGGCCGGTGAAATAGGGATTGGATTTGCTGGCGCCTTCATCGCGCACGCTCTGCACATTGAAGCGGGCGAGGCGGATGGCGCTGCAGGCGCAGAAGATCAAGGCTGCAATCCAGCCCGGCGTGCCCATGCGCGACAGGCTCCAGGTGTACATGATCACGCCCGGCGCCACGCCGAAGCTGACCAGGTCGGCCAGCGAGTCCAGCTGCGCGCCGAAGCGGGTATCGGCGCCCAGCATGCGCGCGGCGCGGCCGTCCAGCACGTCGAAGATCATGGCGAAGACCACGCAGGTGACGGCGATCTGCCATTGCTCCATCACCGCATAGCGGATGGCGGTGGCGCCGCTGCAAAGGCCCAGCAAGGTCAGCGTCGACGGCACCAGCTTGCTGATGGAAAGGTCTTCCAGTTTTTCCAGCCGCGCCGCCACGATCTGGCGCGCGCGCGAACGGCGGCGTTCGCGCTTGGCAGGAAGATTGGCGGATTGTTCCGCGTCGCTCATCCTTCAAATCTCGCCAAAATCGTTTCGCCGGCCCGGACTTTGGTCCCGGCCTCGGCCACCACGATACAGCCCGGTGGTAAATAGACATCCACCCGGCTGCCAAACCGGATAATGCCAAAGCGGGCGCCCCGTTGCACCCCCTGGCCCTGGGTCAAGTCGCAGACGATGCGCCGGGCCACCAGGCCGGCGATCTGCACCACCGCCAGATCGCGGGTTCCATCATCGCCCCTCTTATCCGCATCGTGCGGCCGCAGCCGCAGCGACATCCGCTCATTGTGTACGCTGGCCTTGTCGAAGGAGGCGTTGAAAAACTTTCCCGGCCGGTAGGATTTGGCGATCACCGTGCCCGACACGGGATTGCGATTCACATGCACATTGAAGACGTTCATGAACACGGACAGTCGTGGGCGCGGTGCCTCGCCCAGGCCCAGTTCCTCAGGCGGCACCGCTTCGACGACAGGCAGCAGCAGGCCATCCGCCGGGCAGATGATCAGGCCGGGGCCGTCCGGGGTATTGCGTTCGGGATCGCGGAAGAAAGCAACGCACCAGATCGTCAAAGGCAGCAGGATCACGCCAACCCAGGCCGAAAGCAGGAATGCCAGCAAATTCACCGCCGCGAAGAGCGCGATAAACGGCCAGCCTTCTCTGTGAATGGGCAATCCCGTCTCCTGAAAATAAAAAGGGCGACCCAGGAGCCGCCCTTTGATGACCTGGGCTTTGGTTCAGGCCGCGCGGCCGCCGCTGAAGGGGAAGGAGCCGAACGCGCCCGCCTTGACGCTACCCGACAGCTTGTCGCCATCGACGGCGCCGCTGAATTCCAGGGTCATGGGCATGGGCGAGGTGATCGAGGCCGACCAGCTGAGATTGTTGCCGTCGATCTTGCCATTGGCGAGCGGCTGGGTGCCTTGCATGGCGGTCTGGGTGCCGGACAGCGCCGCGCCATCGGCCTTCAGGTCCAGGGTCGCTTTTTGCGCGCCCATGGGCGAATTGATGGTGATTTCCCATTTTCCGTCGATGGCCATGCCTGTCTCCACTGAATAGGCGGGCATTGTCATGGGGGGCGGGAGCCAGCGCAAGCCCGCAAGGCGGCGCGCGGCCACGTGTCACAAATTCAAGGACTTAGAACCATTTCAGGCGGTTTCTGGTTCTTTTTGACAGGAAGCGTGCTAACGCCTGCCGCCATGAGCAAGCGCCCCACCATTGTCATCAAACCCCGCGAAGGCCGAAGGGCCCGTGCGGGCGCCCCCTGGATCTTCTCCAACGAGATCGTGATGGAAGGCGCCGCCAAGGCGCTGCCGCCCGGCTCGGTGGTGGATGTCAAATTCGACGACGGCCAGGATTTCGGCAGCGGCTTCTTCAATCCCAAAAGCCTGATCGCGGTGCGGCTGTTCGCGCGG
>JAFECO010000701.1 GCA_018242085.1 Pseudomonadota bacterium | reverse complement strand
CGCAGCAGCGCGCCGATGATCACCACCAGCCCGAACATGGGCGAGCGGGGCATCATGCCGAAGGGGCCATAATGCCGGCGGCCATACCAGCCCCGGTGATCGCCCCGCCAGCGGTCGCGGAATTCGCGCCTTTCGGCTTGCTGCTGATTGTCGGCTTGCGGCGCTGGCGTGCCGGATTGCGGCGTCACGGCATTGCCGGATGGATTGGCGCTGGACGTGATCGCCGGGCGCTGCATCGGCGTGTGGGTGAGGATCATCACGCCGCGGCCGATGCCGAACAAGGTTCCGATGGCGATCAGAACCAGCGCGATGGTGTAAAGCAGGCGGATGATCCGTTCCGCCATCGGCGTATTGAGTGTGAGAATGTCGCGAGCGGCCATTTGCTACTCCCTTTGACGCGCACCGAATGCGCACCTCCAGGAGCATCATACGCCTGGCCGGGCAGCCAACCTTGTCAGGCTTATGTCAAGCCTTCAGCCCGCCCATGGCGCAGACGATCTTCCATTCCTGGGGCGTAACCGGCTGAACCGACAGGCGAAAACTCGTCACCAGGCTCATTTCGGCCAGCTTGGGATTGGCCTTGCAGTCCGCCAGCGACACAGGCTTCGGAAAATCTTTCACGGCCTTTACATCCACCAGGCCGAAAATGCCTTTCTCGTCGGTGGGATCGGGGCGGTATTCGCCGATCACTTCCACGATCCCCACCACGGCCTTCTCGTCGCCGGAATGATAGAAAAAGCCCAGGTCGCCTTTTTTCATCGCCACCATGTTGAGCTTGGCGGTGTGGTTGCGCACCCCGCTCCAGGGTTCGCCCTTGGCGCCCTTCTTCTTCTGCATCTCCCAGGACCAGGTTTCCGGTTCGCTCTTGAACAGCCAGTATTTCATTCGCTTTTCAACCTTCTGCTCATCAGCCGCATCAACGCTTCGCCCAGCGGCAGGGCGCCGCTCAAAAGATCCGCCATCGCTTCGGCGATGGGAAGCTCCACCCCTTCGGCGCGGGCGCGCTTGATCAGCGCGGGTGCGGTCGCCACGCCTTCCGCCAAGGGGTGGCCGGGCGCATCCAGTTCGCTCACGCTTTTGCCCTGGCCCAATTCCACGCCGAAGGAAAAATTGCGCGAGCTTTTGCTGGTGGCGGTCAAGACCAGATCGCCCAAGCCCGACAGGCCCATCAAAGTGTCGCGTTTGGCGCCCAAGGCTTCACCCAGCCGCGCCAGTTCGGCGAAGCTGCGGGCCAGAAGCGCGGCGCGGGCATTTTCGCCCAGGCCCATGCCTTCGACCACGCCGCAGGCGATGGCATAGACATTCTTGGCGGCTCCGCCCAACGCCACGCCGGTGATGTCGTCGCTGGCATAGGGACGGAAGGCGGGCGAATTCAGGCTCGCCTGGAGGCGTGCCGCGACCTTGCCTTCGGCGGCGATGGTGACAGCGGTGGGAAGCCCCTTGGCCACATCGCGGGCGAAAGAAGGCCCCGACAGGATGGCGAGCGTGGCATCCGGCACGCAATCCTTCAGAACTTCATTCACCAGCCGGCCCGTGTTTTTCTCGATGCCCTTGGCGCAGATCACCAAGGGCGTGCCGGGCGCGATCAAGGGCGCCAGCGCGCGCGCGAATTCCGCCAGCACTTGCGCCGGCACCACCAGCAGCAAGGCATCGGCGCGCGCGGCCTCCGCCAGCTCGCCGGTGGCACGCAAGGATTTGGGCAAGGAAACGCCGGGCAGGAAGCGCGCATTCTCATGAGTCTGGTTGATGCCGGCCACGACATCGTCTTCGCGCGCCCATAACAAGGTATCGCGTCCCGCCGTCATTGCGGCGATCGCAAGCGCCGTGCCCCAGGCGCCGCCGCCCAGAACCGAGATACGGGAATATGGCGGAAGCGTGGTCATGCGGGCATCGGTGGCGGTTGCGCGGGTGAGGGCGAAATGGTTTGGTGGATCGGCAATGCACGACCTTAACCCGATCTCGCGCCGTCTCGCCATCCTTGCCGCGTTCGCTTCCGTCGCGCTTCTGGGCGCCGCCGCGCGCTATCCGGGCACGTACAGCGCCGCCGACGCGGCCAAGCTCGACAAGCTCAGCGCCTACCTCAACGCCATCCACACGCTGAAAAGCAATTTCGTGCAGCTCAGCCCGGAAGGCGACATGGTGCAGGGGGAATTCAGCCTCTCGCGCCCCGGCAAGCTGCGCTTTTCCTATAACCCGCCCAGCCCGGTTTTGATCGTGGCCACCGAGGGCAGCATCTATGTGAAGAATTCACGGCTCAATACGGTGGACCGCACATCCTTGTCGGACACCCCGCTTGATATCCTTTTGAACAAGGACGTCGATCTTCGCCACAACACCGCCGTCACCGGAATCGAGGAGCAGCCGGGATCGCTGATCGTGCATGCCCGCGCCAACACCACCCGCAGCCAGAGCAACATCACCCTGGTTTTTTCTTCGCCCAGCATCGAGCTTCGGCAATGGATGGTGAAGGACAATCAGGGCGGCGTGACCACCGTGGCGCTGAGCGGGGTCCAGACCGGGATCGCCCTGCCGGACACCTTGTTCGCCGTGCCGGTCAAGGATCCCAAGGGCAAATAGCAGGCCCGTTCCGGTCCCGTTCTCCCTTGCCTGGGACACCTAACAGCTATGACATATTCGCAACTGTCACGCTTAAAATTTTTGTAAAACAAAAAAACTTGAAAAGTGTGGCTTCCGTGCATAGGTTGGTCTTGGAAGATAGTGTGGCCCGGCAAGCTCTGCCCCCCGCTCGCAAGTCAGGCCCTGTTTTCCGCAGGTGCAGGTCATCCCCTCCAGGCACCTACGCGCGTAACGGCGCATTCAACGCCCGGCTGTTCAAACAGTCGGGCGTTTTTTTATGCGCTCACGCGCCGGAGGGTGAGGTTGATGCGGCCGCCGCCGGGGATCAGGGACGAGCCGCCCGGATAAATGCGGTCGATGCCGTGATAGGCCAGGCGCGCCGGGCCGCCGAACATCACCACATCGCCGGACGACAATTTCACGCTGCGCGTGGGGTCCTTGCGCGCGGTGCCGCCGATCCGGAACAGGGCATCGTCGCCCAGCGAAACCGACACAACGGGCGCGGACAAGTCCTTCTCGTCCTTGTCTTGATGCAGCCCCATGCGGGCAGAGCCGCGATAGAGATTGACCAGGCAGCATTCCGGATCGGGCGCGGCGGCGATCTCGCGCCACAGATCCATCAAGGCATCGGGAATGGCCGGCCAGGGCGCGGCGGTGACGGGATGGGTGGCCTGATAGCGATAACCGTTTTTGTCGGACACCCAGCCCAAGGCGCCAAAATTGCTTTCTTCGACCGAAAAGGGATTGCCCGATCCCGGCATGACGGGACGGTAGAAAGGCGCGTCTTCAATCCGCGCCAGCACATCGTCCAGTAATGTTTTCTGTTCGGCCCTGGAGAATTTTTCCCGCCACAGCGTCACGCCGGGCGCCAGCACGATGGCGTTCACCACTGAAACGGGCTGCGGGTCGGCACCAGGAAAATGCCGCCATGGGCGTCGGCCAGCCCACGGCTTTCCAGCCAGCTTTTCAGCCGGTCCGGCGTGTAATGCTCGCCGATCCAGCTTGCCAGGGACGATCCGTTGGACTCCTCGGCGGCGAAATCCAGGAACGGTTTCAGCCAGCGCTGATGCTTTTTGGGAAAATGCAGATAGGGAAAACGCGCATATTGCGCGCGGGCTTCTTCCATCGCCGCCCAGCCGCCGCGATGAATCAGATAGAGCGCGGATGCGAAGCTGGTGCGGTCCTGTCCGCCCGAGCATTTGAGCACGAAGGGCCTGGGCGCGCTGTCGAAGGCTTCGATCAGGCGCATCAGCATGGCGCGGGTGGGCAGCTTGCGCGAATCCAGCATGGCGTCGAGATGGGCGATGCCGCGCGCGGCGGTAGCGCCGGTTTCGTTTTTCCACCAGGACAGATCGTCGTTGCGGCCGCGCAGATTGATCAGCGCCTTGACGCCGCGCCGCTCCAGATAGGGGCCCATGCCGCCCGCCCAGGGCTGGGCCATGCGGCCGCATTCGCCTGGCACCACCCAGTGGAAATTGTAGAGAATATCGCCGAGGGGCCGCATAATGCGGCGCTTATAGCAGAGCGGAACGTCCCATGCGCATCTCCAAATCCACGCTGGATCGCGGCTGGCTCTGGTCCAGCGTGCTGGGCCTGATCGTCTTTGCGGCGTTGGGGGGCATGGATCTGTGGCTGAAATCCCTGACCGGGGTTTCGACCACCGACCTGCAGGGGCTGGTCACGGCGGCCCAGTTCCGCCTCGCCTTCCATGCCTGGGCGCCGGAGCCTTATGCGGTGCGGGCGGGCTTCGATCTGGGCCTGGATTACCTTCTGATGCCGCTCTATGCGGTGAGCTTCTTTCTTTCCAGCGTGGTGGTGGCGGAAAGCTTCACCCCGGGAAAGAGCCGTTTTCGCCGCTATGTGCTGATGGCGGGAATGGTGGCACCGGTTGGGGCGCTGCTGGATGCCATCGAAAACGCCTTGCAGCTCGACATGCTCTTGAATGGGGCCACCGACGATCTGGCCCGGATCGCCTATAATGTCTCCAGCGCCAAGACGGTGGCGGTGACGGTGGGCGTGGCGCTTCTGATCACGGCGGTGGTGGCCAAAATCGGCATGCGCAAGGCCCGGGCGATGCCCGTCATCGAGCCCTGATTTTCGCGCGCAAAAGCCTTGTCCAACCAAGGCTTGACCGGCAGACGCCTTTCCGTATAGTGCGCCGCTCTCCGGGAACCTGCCGTTTCTGGAAAACCGTTTCATTTCAAGGAATTAGACCATGTACGCGGTCGTCCGCACCGGCGGAAAACAGTATCGGGTTGCCAAGGATTCGATCCTCAAGGTGGAAAGCCTTGCGGGCGACGTCGGCTCCAAGCTGACCTTGGGCGAAGTGCTGCTGCTGGGCGGGGACAAGCCCAAGCTGGGCGCGCCGCTGGTCAAAGGCGCCTCGGTCGAGTGCGAGATTCTCGAACAGGGCCAGGGCGAAAAGGTCGTGGCCTTCAAGAAGAAGCGCCGCAAGAACACCCATCGCAAGCGCGGTCATCGCCAGCACTTCACCGCCGTGAAGGTGCTCTCGATCTCGGCCGGCAAGGAATAAGTCATGGCGCACAAGAAAGCAGGCGGTTCATCGCGTAACGGTCGTGACTCGGCCGGTCAGCGCCTGGGCGTGAAGCTGTTCGGCGGCGAAAAGATTTCCGGCGGCAACGTGATCGTGCGCCAGCGCGGCACCAAGTTCTGGCCGGGCGAAAATGTCGGCATGGGCAAGGACCATACGCTTTTCGCGCTTTGCGACGGCAACGTGACCTTCAAGACCGGCTTCAAGCGTCGCACGTTCGTATCCGTGACGACGACTGCCCAACCGGCGGCGAAGATCGCGGCAGAATAGGCGGCTCAAGACATAGGCCGCCAAGTAATTGGCGGCCCATTATGCGAGGGAGATGGTCCGCCATCTCCCTTTTTTGTTTCCCTCGCCAACAAACGCGGGGAAACGTCATGTCCATTTTGGAGAGCGAAAGGCTGATATTGAGGCCGCCCAGGCCCGCCGACATCCAGGCGATGACGGTTTGGCTGGGCGATTTTTCGGTGTCGCGCAATTTGGCTGAGGTGCCGCATCCTTATACCGAGGACGATGCGGAAGCGTTCGTCACCAGGCGCGGCCGCCATGGCGACGGCTATTACGCCTTCACCATCCTAGCCAAGAAAGACGGGATGTTCCTGGGCGGGATCGGATTGCATATGGAGGCGGCCGGCCCCGAATTCGGTTACTGGCTGGGCAAGCCCTTCTGGGGCCAGGGCTATGCCAGCGAGGCGGCCCGCACCTTGACCCGGTTCGCGTTCGATAGGCTGGACCTGCCCTTCGTGTGGGCGGGCTGGTTTCACGACAACCCGGCGTCGGGGCATGTCCTGGCCAAGCTGGGGGCCAGGCACAATGGCAGCCGGATGCGCGATTGCATGGCCAGGGGCGTGAAAGTCCTTTGCCATGAGATGATGTTGACGCGGGAGGCTTTCCTCCCGAAAAAGGCGGCTTGATGGAGCATCGGTCCCGCGAAGTTGCAGACTTCGCGTCAGGCCGTGCGACCATTGGATAAGGCTCTGAAACATGAAGTTTCTCGATATAGCCAAGGTCTATGCCTCCAGCGGCGCTGGCGGCAATGGCTGCGTTGCGTTCCGGCGCGAGAAGTTCATGGAATATGGCGGGCCCTATGGCGGCGATGGCGGGCGCGGCGGCGACGTCTGGATCGAAGCGGTCGACAATCTCAACACCCTGATCGATTACCGTTTCCAGCAGCATGTGAAAGCCAAGAATGGCGAAGGCGGCAAAGGCAAGGTGATGACCGGCGCCAATGGCGCCGACGCCGTGATGAAGGTGCCGCCGGGAACCCAAGTCTATGAGGAAGATGGCGAGACCTTGATCGCGGATCTGGCCGATGTCGGGCAACGGGTCAGGCTCTTGCGCGGCGGCAATGGCGGCTTCGGCAACGCCCATTTCAAGAGCCCCACCAACCAGGCGCCCCGTCATGCCAATCCCGGCCAGCCCGGCGAGGAAAAAACGCTGATCCTCAAGCTGAAGCTGATCGCCGATGCGGGACTGATCGGCATGCCCAATGCGGGCAAGAGCACCTTCCTCTCCCGCGTGTCCGCCGCGCGTCCCAAGATCGCCGATTATCCGTTCACCACGCTTGAGCCGCAGCTGGGCGTGGTGAAAAGCGACAATACCGATTTCGTGCTGGCCGACCTGCCGGGCCTGATCGAAGGGGCGCATGAAGGCGTGGGGTTGGGCGACCGCTTCCTGGGCCATGCCGAACGCTGCGGCACCATCCTGCATCTGGTGGACGGCACCGGCGATGCGGTGGCCAAGACCTACAAGATCATCCGGGGCGAAGTGGAAGCCTATGGCCATGGCCTCAGCGACAAGCATGAGATCGTGGCGCTCAACAAGATCGATTCCATTCCCAAGGCGGCGCTGGCCAAGAAGAAAGCCGCGCTGGAGCGGGCCTGCGGTCACGAAGTTCACCTGATCTCCGGCGTGTCCGGCGCGGGCATCGAAAGCGTGCTCAGGGAAATGGCCAAGGAAATCCGC
>JAFECO010000700.1 GCA_018242085.1 Pseudomonadota bacterium | reverse complement strand
GCTGGGCGCGCTGGGCGGCGCCGAAGCCGTGGCCATGACCCTGCCGCCGAATGCCATCCTGCTGGCTGAGGATATATTGCCGTCGCAGCTTGCGGGCATCGATGCTTCGCGGCTGGTGGGTCTTGCGATGGCGGAAGGTGGTCCCACCTCCCATGCCGCGATCCTGGCGGCCGCCATGAACATTCCGGCCCTGGTGGCGTGTGGCGCGGCCCTGCTGGATATTCCCGAAGGCGCGATCCTTCTCTTGGATGCGGATCGCGGTCACCTGACCATCGATCCGTCCTTGGACGCGCGGGAAAAGATCGACCGTCAGATCGCGGACAAACGTGAAGCACGGCGTATCGCCCAAGCGAACGCACAGGCGCTTTGCCATACCAAAGACGGGATGCGGATCGAGATCTGCGCCAATCTCGGCTCCGTCGAGGAGGCCATGACGGCGGTCGCGGCGGGCGCGGAAGGCTGCGGCCTGCTGCGCACGGAATTTCTCTTTCTGGACCGGCAGTCTCCTCCCAGCGAAGCGGAGCAAGCTGAAGTCTATCGCGCCATCGCCGATGCCTTGGGCGGGCGGCCCCTGATCGTGCGTACCTTGGATATCGGCGGCGACAAGCCTGCCGCCTATCTGCCTTTTCCGCCGGAAGAAAATCCCGCCCTGGGATTGCGCGGCGTGCGCGTCAGCCTGTGGCGGCCCGATCTGTTGGCCACACAATTGCGCGCCATCCTGCGCGGCATTCCCGCCGCCCAATGCCGCATCATGATCCCCATGATCGCGTCGCTGGACGAATTGCGCCAGGTGCGGCGCATTCTGGATCAGGCGCGTGCCGATCTGAATATCGCCGATCCAGTGCCGCTGGGGGTGATGATCGAAACTCCGGCGGCCGCGGTCACCGCCGACATCCTGGCGGCGGAAGCGGATTTTCTTTCCATCGGCACCAACGATCTCACCCAATATTCGCTGGCGATGGACCGGGGCAATGCGCGGCTGGCGGCGCAGTTCGATGCCCTGCATCCGGCGGTGCTGCGGCTGATCGCGGCGGCCGCCAAAGGCGCGGAGGTGCGTGGGCGCCGCACCGGCGTTTGCGGCGGGCTGGGGTCGGATGTGGCGGCGGCGCCGATCCTGATCGGTCTTGGCGTCCGCAGCCTGTCGGGCACCGCAAGCCAGATCGCCGAACTGAAAGCGGTCATCGGTTCGCTGACGCTCGACCAGTGCCGCCGCCTTGCCGAAAAATCGCTGGCCGCCACCTCGGCCAATGACGTGCGCGAACTCAATCCGGGAGATTGATCATGCGGTCCATCATGAACTGGCTGCAGCCTTTGGGCGGTGCGCTGCTGCTGCCCATCGCGGCATTGCCCATCGCCGGATTGCTGCTCAGGCTGGGGCAGCCCGATCTCTTGAATCTGCCCTTCATCGCGGCGGCGGGCGATGCGGTGTTTTCCAATCTGGGCCTTTTGTTCGCCATCGGCGTGGCGGTGGGTTTGGCCAAGGACAATAACGGCGCGGCGGGACTTGCGGGCGCGATCTGTTTTCTGATTGCCAGCAAGGGCGCCATCGCCTTGCTGCAGCCGCCGGCCGATCTGTTGAAGGATGTGCCCGCCGCGTTTCAGGCCATGACCGTCGCCACCTTCAAGAATGACGCGATCTCGCGCAGCGGCGTGCCGATGGGGCTTCTGTCCGGCATCATCGCGGGCTATGCCTATAACCGCTTCCATGGCTTGAAACTGCCGGAATATCTGGCTTTCTTCGGCGGCCGCCGGTCCGTGCCGATCATCGCGGGCCTGGGCGGCTTGGGGCTGGCGGCGATGTTCGGCTTTGGCTGGCAGGGCCTCAATCACGGTATCGATGTGGCCAGCCGCGCCGTCCTGGCTCATGGGCTTTTGGGCCCGTTCGTCTTCGGCGTCCTCAACCGGCTGCTGATCATTGTGGGCCTGCACCACATCTTGAACAATTTCGTCTATTTCATCATGGGCGATTACCATGGCGTGTTCGGCGACCTGAACCGCTTCTTCGCCGGCGATCCCACGGCGGGCGCGTTCCTGGCCGGCTTCTTCCCGGTGATGATGTTCGGCCTGCCGGCCGCGTGCCTTGCCATGTATCACGCGGCGCGGCCGGACCGGAAAGCGGCGGTGGCGGGCATGTTCCTGTCGATGGCGCTGACCGTCTTCATCACCGGCGTGACGGAGCCGATCGAGTTCTCCTTCATCTTCCAGGCGCCGATTCTGTATGCCCTGCATGCCTTGATGAGCGGCTTGTCAGCCCTGATCATGAATCTGCTGGGCGTGCATATGGGCTATACATTCTCGGCGGGACTGATCGACTATCTGATCAATTTCAAGCTGGCGACGCGGCCCTTGCTGCTGCTGCCGGTGGGCGCGGCCTATTTCGCGCTCTATTACACGGTCTTCCGTTTCACCATCCAATGGTTCGACCTGGAAACGCCGGGCCGCGAAAAGACGGCGGCATCGCCCGCCATATCGGCGGCCCCATCGGGCAGCCGGGAAGAAGGCTTCGTCGCCGCGCTGGGCGGTGCCGCCAATCTGGTGTCCATCGACGCCTGCACCACGCGCCTGCGCCTGATCGTGGCCGACCAGGGCAAGGTCGATGAGGCGGCGCTGAAAGCCTTGGGCGCGCGCGGGGTGATCTGCCCGTCCGAAAAAGCCATTCAGATCGTGCTGGGGCCGGTGGCCGATCAGGTGGCGGGCGATATGCGCAAGGTGGTGGCGGGCGGCGCGAAGGCGCAGACGGTGGATCGGGACCGGCTGCTCGCCACTTTGGGCGGCCGGAGCAATCTGGTTGAACTTATGGCGCGCGGCAGCCGGCTGCTGGTCGAGGTGAAGGACCCCGCGAAAGTGGCCGAAGCCGATCTGGCGGCAAACATCCCGCGCGGGGCGATACGGACCGCGCCCACGCGCTGGCAGATCATCCTGGGGCCGGATGCCGAGGCCTGGGCGGAAAAATCTGGCGCCTGATCTTCGGCTCTGCCAGAAGAGGAAAAATCATTGGCGGAGAGTTCCATGCCGGTTTTGCTTGAAGTCTGTGTCGACAGTCCCGTGGGCCTGAATGCGGCGATCGCGGGCGGCGCGGACCGGATCGAGCTTTGCTCGTCCCTGGCGGTGGGCGGGCTGACGCCAAGTCCGGGCTTCATGGCCCTGGCCGCCAAAAGCGGGCGTCCCGCCCGCGCCATGATCCGTCCCCGCGTGGGCGACTATGTCTATTCGGAAGCGGAGATCGACGTGATGCGGGGCGACATCGATGCCGCGCGGGCGGCGGGCCTTGCCGGGGTGGTGATCGGTGCCAGCCTTCCCAACTGGCATCTGGACGAAAAGACCATCACGCGCCTGGCCGAACATGCCAAAGGGCTGGAGCTGACATTGAACCGCACCGTGGACATGTCGCCCGATCCCTTGGCGGCGGTGGACATGGTGGCCGCGCTGGGCTTTCGTTCGATCCTCACATCGGGCGGCAGCCTGAAGGCGCCGGACGGAATCCAAACCATCGCCGCGATGGTGGCCCGCGCGGGGACCCGTGTGGAAATCCTCGCCGGCAGCGGCCTCAATCCCGGCAATGTCCGCATGATGGTCGAGAAGACCCATGTGCGCGAAGTGCACGGCTCTTTCGCCGCGCCCTGGCCGGACATCGACGAGAAGCTGGTGCGCTTCGGCTATATCGCGCCGGACGCGCGCGAAACCAGCGAGGCGGCGGTGCGCCAGGCGAAGGCAGCGCTGGCCGCGCTCTAGTTGGTGATCTTGCCGCTCGTCGCGGCGCGGGCCACGGGCCGGTCCGGCTCCAAGGTGAAGGGCGTCGCGGCGTTATCTTTTGCCGTCCAACGGTCCATCAGCTGCCCGGCGCGCAAGCCGGGAAGGCCGTGGCGCGCATAGGCTTGAATCCAGGAACTGAATTCTTCATGGGAAATCGCGTAACGCGCACAGGCTTCGGTCAAGGTGAGAAGGCCGCCATCCACGGCGGCAATCACCTCGGCCTTGCGGCGCGGAACCCATCGTCTGGTATTTTTCGGCGGCAGATTGTCGAAGGTGAGAATATTCCCACCGGGACCGATCACCTGGCTCACAGGCCTTACACTACTACTTCCCATCGGGCGAACTCCCTATTCGCCCCAGCCGACGCCAAATTAGGCCCGCCGTCTTAACGGAAGGTCAATCCCAAATAGCGGTTTCTAATCAAATTTCCCGGCGACACTTTTTGTCGCCACAATTGCCGCAAGCTTTTCCTCGATTTTCTGAAAGAGCCCGATCCAATCGCCACGTTTGGCTTGGCGAAAAAGTTTCATCCCCGGATACCAGGGGCTGTCGTCGCGGTCGACGAGCCAGCGCCAATCCGCGGCATGGCGCAGCGCCACCCATGTCGGCCGCCCCAATGCGCCGGCAAGATGCGCCACCGACGTGTCGCAACTGATGATCAGGTCCATCGCCTCCATCGCCGCGGCGGTATCGCCGAAATCCCGCGGAAAATCGCCGCCCAGATTTTCCACCCGCATGCCGTCGGGCAGGGCATCGCGTTGTTCGATGCCATCGCCTGTTTGCAGGCTGATCAGGCGCACGCCGGGGAGGCGGGCGATATTCTCGAGGACGCGAAGCGGGAAGGACCGCGTGCTGGAAGTGTAGGAGCCTTGCCAGCAAAGCCCGATCTTGAAGCCGGTATGGCCGATCCGTTCGCGCAAGGCAGCGGCGCGTGCCGGATCCGCACTCAGATAAGGAATCGCGGCGGGAATGGTGGGGACTCGGGTTTCCAATGCCAGCGGCAGGCTGAGCAAGGGGATGTAATAATCGAAGGCAGGCGGCGGCACCGCGACGATTTCGATCCTGGGATCCAATGTCTCCAGCAAGCCGATAAGGCTTGGCTGCGCCATCAGGACGACGCGCGCGCCCCGGTCGGCCGCAAGCCTGGCATAGCGGCAGAATTGAATCGTGTCGCCCAGCCCCTGTTCGGCTTCGATGAAGAGGGTTTTTCCGGCCACGTCTTCCCGCCCTGTCCATTCGGGGCGGCCGCCGCCGTGAAACGCATCCGGTCCGACGCGACGCCTGCGCCACTCATAGACGGACCAGGCCTCCTCATACCGGCCGCATGTGAGCAAGGCTTGTGCTTTTCCGAAATGGGCATCCGCCGAGTGCGGATTGAGAGCGATGGCGCGGCCAAAGCTTTCCAGCGCATCGTCGTAACGCTTGAGGTCGATGAGGAAATTGCCGCGGTTGATATGGGCCTGGGCCAGATCCGGCTGGATCGCCAAGGCGCGCTCCAGACTCTCAAGCCCTTCCTCAAGCCGGTCCAGCAAACCCAGCGCGGTGCCCCGGTTGCTGTGCGCCATGGCGGATTTCGGATCGAGCGCCAGCGACCGGTCATGCGCCTCAAGCGCGTCGGCGGAGCGGTTCAGCGCCGCCAGAGCGGTGCCGCGATTATTGTGAATGGCGGCGGCCTGTGGGTCGAGCGCGATGGCCCGGTCGTGCGCCTCCAGCGCGTCCTGCGGACGCCTCAGCATGGCCAAGGCCGTGCCGCGGCCGTTATGCGCGCTGGCATGGCTGGGATCGAGCGCGATGGCGCAGTCGAAACTTTCCAAGGCTTCGCCGGCCCGGCCCAAGCCGATCAGGACATTGCCCCGCTGATGGTGCGCATCCGCGCTTTGCGGTTGGAGCGCGATGGCGCGGTTGCAGTCGGCCAGCGCTTCGTCGTACCGGCCCAGCCCGGTCAGCGTGCCGGCCCGATTGATCATCGCCCTGGCATAAGTGGGATCCAGCGCGATGGCCTGGCTGAAATCGGCCAGGGCCTCGGCGGTGTGCCCGCTCCCCGACAGAAGCGTCCCGCGATTGTTATAGGCTTGCGCGTAATCGGGCTTGAGCGCGATGGCGCGGCCATAGCTCTGCAGCGCCTCGTCGCGCCGTCCCAGAGCGGTGAGCGCGATGCCGCGATTGTTGTAAAGGTCGGGTTGGTCCGGCTTCAGCGCCAGCGACCGGTCATAGGCCGCCAAGGCTTCGGCGAGATGCCCGCATTGCTGAAGCGCGTTGCCCAGATCGCGCTGCGCCAGCGGCTGGCGCGGCTCGCGCTTCAGCGATTCCTGCAGCAATTCGATGCTGCGCGCGATCTGGCCGCGCTGCAATGCCAGCACGCCGGAAAGGTGCAAAGCCTGGAAATGGCCTGGCTGCCGGCGCAGGATTTCCGCATAAGCGCGCTCGGCTTCGGCAAACTTTCCCTGGGTATGGAGCGCGAATGCGTCCTTGAGCATCGGATGACGGTTTCCATGGCCTTCGCCTTGGGTGATACCATGGCAAACGGCCGGCGGTCACCCACGCGTCCTGCTTTCAGGCCGCGGCTTCGCTGGCGCCGTCCGCCGCCCGGCTCAGCGGCAATTCGCAGGTCACCGCGGTGCCCACGCCTTCGCGGCTCTCGATGCTGAGCGTGCCGCCATGCTGTTGGATCAGGGCGCGGACCAGGGACAGGCCCAGGCCGGTGCCTTCGCGGGCATGCACCGGATCGTTCACCGCCTGTTCGAAAGGCCGGCCGATGCGCGCCAAGAGACTTTCCGGCATGCCGATGCCGTGATCGCGCACCGTCACGATCAAGCTGCCGCCCGTGACCCGCGCCGCCACTTCCACCTGGTCGCCGGGGCGGGAGAATTTGATCGCATTGGACAGAAGGTTGAGCAGGATCTGCCGGAAGGCGCGCTGGTCGGCCGAAAAAACAAGGCCCTGGGCCGGCAGCAAGGTCACCAGCTTGATGCGCCGCTCGTCGGCGCGGTTTTTCACCAGCCGGATGCAATAGGCCACGCTCTCGGTGAGATCGACATCGCGGATGTCGAGCACGAATTTGCCGGCTTCTATCTTGGCGATGTCCAGGATGTCGGACACCAGATTGAGCAGATGATGCCCCGATTCATGGATGATGACGGCATAGTCGCGATATTGCTTCTGCAGCGGGCCATAGATCTGATTCTGAATCAGCTCCGAAAAGCCGATAATGGCGTTGAGCGGCGTGCGCAGCTCGTGGCTCATATTGGCGAGGAACTGCGTCTTGACCTTGCTGGATGCTTCGGCGGTCTCCTTGGCGATCTGGTTTTCGCGCAAGGCTTCCTCCAGCTTGCGCTTGTCGATCACGCCGTCGCGAAACAGGCGCAAGGCGCGCGCGAACTGCCCGATCTCGTCGCGCCGGTCCTGATAGGGGATGGCATGGTCGAGATCGCTGGAGGCAACCGCCTGCATCGCGCCGGTAATGTCGCGCAGCGGGCGAATGACGCGGTATATGGCATAGAGCAGCGTGAAGGACGCCAGGCTTATCGACAGCAGCATCAGCACCAGGGCGACATCGAAATCGCGGTTGGCCTGCGCCAGCAGCTGCATCATGTGCGCGCGGGTGAGGACAAAGGCCGTGCGCGAAACATCGGTGACGGAATGCAATCCCCGGTCCGACAAGGCGAGCCATTCGGTGACTGAAAGGTGCGGCGGGTTTGCGGAGCCCAGCGCATCCAGTATTTTCCGGCGGTTGACGCGAACCTCGCCGAAATAGGTCTTTTCGGCATTGTTCACGGCCCGCGTCAATTCGGCCGGGAAGCCCGGAAGGTCGGTCCTGTCGCCGGTCAGCACGCCCCAGGGGTAATTGAGATTGCCTTCCTGTTCGGCAAACTGCTGAAGCTGCGCGGATGTCAGCTTCTGTCCGCTGGTGATCGCGTCGGCGACAAGGCGGCGGTCGCGGCCCAGTATTTCGCGCATCGACCAGGCCATGCGAATGATCTTGGTGGTCTCGTTGTTGAAGGCGCTGGCGTCGGCGATATACATCGAGCGCATCCGGGTCCGCGAATTGATCACCGCCACCAGCGCATTCATGGTGGCCTGCCACTCGCTTTGAAGGCCCGGCCGCCTCTCGCGCAATGGGCGATGCAGATCGGCCAATGATTGGGCGTAGCAGTTCCGATAGGCATCGCCTGCCTTCAGAATTCTCGGCAGGTTGGGGATGGGTCCGTCCGCTTCCAGATTCGAACGCGTGCGGGTTTCCGCCAGCACCTGGAGTGATCGCATGTGAAGCGTCTCGATCCTGGCGAGGGTGGCCGCATTGACCGGTCCGGGCTGCGCCAGCGCAACGCCCATCTCGCCTTGTTCGAGACGCAAGGCTTCCAGCGCGGCGAAGACTTCGCTGAGGACGTCGACGGTCTTGAGCAATTGCGCGGCATGCTGGCGCCGGTCATAGGCCTGCATCGCGGCGAAGGTGAAGACAGAGATCAGCAGAACGACCAAAAGGCCGGTGATCACCGACAGCAATACACCGATCGATTGGAATTTCTTCATTCTCGGCAGGCCCTGATTAAGCGCCGAAGATAGAAGGGAAAAATGGATGATGCTTTAATGGGCAGAGGTGCCGGCCAAGGCTATTGGCGAATTGTTAACCACGAAATCCGCGAGAAGGCGCGATCAGTTCGTGGCGTGGTTTTGCGATACGCCGTTCCGCGAAACATTGCGCCACTCATTCAACACCAGCAGCAATGTGAGAAGATCGAACAGAAGGAAGCTCAGCACCCAGCCCGACCAGTGCCGCGCCAGTTCCGCGCCCATATAGACGACAAAGGCGCCAAGGATCAGCGAAGCGGCGGGAAACACCAGGCGGCCGCCGCCGCGCAACAGGGCCAGCACCACGCCCAGCTTCAGGACGCCATGGACCAGAAGATAGAAGATCACGAAGCTGTGCGAACTCTCCGCCAGCCTGGTGGCGCCGTTGCGGATGGCATGAAGCGCGGGATGATGGCCTGTCAGTTCGGGCGCGGTGAATCGGATCACCCATTCATAGACCCGCTCCGGGCCGGTGATGGCGATGACCATGCCGGCCAGGGCTTCGAGGGCGCCGTCGAATCCCTTGATCAGAATCGCCGTCAGATAGGCGTAATGCAGAAGCGGCGACCGCCTGGGCAAGGAAAAGTTCCCTTCGCTGGACCGCCCCTTATAGAACGCCCCGAAATATCCGCAAAAGTTGAGTAAGCCCATGTGGTTAGCGGCCCATTCGGGTTCGGGCCTGCTTCCCTGCCGCAGCCCCTGTTTGGCTCTCGCCAGGGGAACTTGGGCTCGCTAGGGTCGCCGCCGCAAAGCGCGCCCCTTTGGAGAATTGAGTGATGCGATATTCGACGGCTTTTTCCGGTGCGCTGTGCGCCTTGTTGCTGCTGGCCGCCCCGGCCCTGGCGCAGACCCTGGATCAGCCCGATGCGGACCCCAACGCCTATCCCAATCCCTACACCCAGGTGAACGGATTCCTGAAGCTGCCGGCCGGGCGCAAGATGGGATCCACCAGCGCCGTGGCGGTGGACCATCAAGGCCATATCTGGGTGGCGGACCGTTGCGGCGCCAACAGCTGCAAGGGCTCCACGCTCGATCCGATCATGGAATTCGATGCCGAGGGCAATTTCATCAAATCCTTCGGCGCGGGCAAATTCCTCTTCCCGCACGGCTTCTTCATCGACAGCAACGATCACCTCTGGCTGACGGACGGAGGGATCGACGACGGCATCGGCAATGACGTGGTGGAGATGGACCGGGACGGCAAGGTGCTTCGGACCTTGGGCGTGCCCGGCGTGATGGGCGACGGCCAGAAGTTCGTGGGTGGCATCTATGCCTTCAACGAGCCCAATGCCGTGCTGGTCTCGCCGCAAGGCGATATTTTCGTCGCCGAAAGTCACACGCCCAACGAAGGCACGCACCGCATCGTTCATTTCGACAAGAACGGCAAATATGTGGGCTGGTTCGGCGGATTGGGAATCGGTCTTGGCCGCTTCAATGTGCCCCATGCCCTGGCGATCGACAGCAAGGGTCGCATTTTCATCGCCGACCGCTACAACAACCGCATCCAGATCTTCAGCCAGGACGGCAAGCTGATCGATATCTGGACGCAGTTCGGGCGTCCCAGCGGCATCTATATCGACCAGAATGACATCCTCTACAGCACCGATTCGGAATCGCGCACGCCGGTGGCCTATGGCTTCCATCCCGGTTGGGGCCGCGGCATCCGGCTGGGCAGCGTCAAGGACGGCATCGTGCGCGCCTGGATTCCGGATATCGATCCGGAAGCCGACCGCCATATCACCAGCGGCGGCGAAGGCATCTGGGTCCATGACGGCGTCATCTACAGCGCCCAGGTCCGCCAGCAGACGGTGGTGAAGTATACACTTAAAAAATAGCCCCCATCTGTCCGCCACGCGGGCAGGCCCGCTAGCGGACGTCTTCCCCCGCCAGCGGCTTCGCCGCGCGGGGGAAGAAAGCCGGTATTCGCTGCGCTTTTCTGGAACTTTGACCTGCCATGATACGTTCTCAGGAACGGCGGGGCGTGCATAATACGCGGATATTGCCAGGCGATATTTCCGCGCGTTTCGCGGCGAGGGAGTTTTCATGCAGATCGGGATCGTCGGTCTTGGCCGGATGGGCGCCAATATCGGGCGCCGTCTGATGGAGAAAGGCCATAAGATCGTCGCCTTCGACCGCGATCCCAAGGCGGTGACGGCGCTGGCGGGCGCAACCGGCGCCGCGTCGCTGAAGGAGATGGTGGAAAAGCTCGATGCGCCCCGCGCCGTGTGGGTGATGCTGCCGGCCGGCAAGATCACCGACGACACGGTTTTCGCTTTGAGCGACCTTCTGGCCGCCGGCGATGTGGTGATCGATGGCGGCAACACGTTCTACAAAGACGATATCCGCCGCGCCCAGGCGCTGAAGAAAAAGAATATCGGCTATGTCGATTGCGGCACGTCGGGCGGCGTTTGGGGGTTGGAACGCGGCTATTGCATGATGATCGGCGGCGACAAGGCGGTGGTGGATCGGCTCGATCCCATCTTCGCCGCGCTGGCGCCCGGCGCCGGCAGCATCGAAAAGACTCCCGGACGCGAAGCGCGCGATCCGCGCGTCCTCGATGGCTATCTGCATGCCGGGCCGGTGGGCGCCGGTCATTTCGTCAAGATGGTCCATAACGGCATCGAATATGGGCTGATGCAGGCCTATGCCGAAGGCTTCGATATTCTGCGCGGAAGGGCCAGCGACAAGCTGCCGGAAGACGAACGCTTCGTCCTGGATACCGCCGACATCGCCGAAGTGTGGCGGCGCGGCAGCGTAATATCGTCCTGGCTCTTGGATCTTACCGCCATCGCGCTGGCCAAATCGCCGGAGTTGAGCAATTTCGAAGGCTCCGTCGACGACAGCGGCGAGGGGCGTTGGACCATCGAGGCGGCGATCGACGAAGCGGTGGCGGCGCCGGTGATCACCGCGGCGCTTTATGCCCGCTTCCGTTCCCGCATCGCGCACAGTTTCGGGGAAAAGCTGCTGTCGGCGATGCGCAACGAGTTCGGCGGCCATGTCGAAAGCCTGGTTCCAGCGCATAAAGCCAAGGACGACGACACATGAGCGCGTCCCACAAGGCGCCGCCGCCCGATTGCGCCATCGTGATTTTCGGCGCCAATGGCGATCTGACCAAAAGGCTGATCGTGCCCGCGCTCTACAATCTGGCGCGCACCGGCATGTTGCCCGACAAGATGGCGTTGATCGGCGTCGATCACAATGACAAGACGACGGCCGAGTGGCAGGCCGGGTTGCGCGATTTCCTGGTGGGGGTCTTGGCGAAAAGCGGCGCCGTGATCGACGAGATGCTGTGGAACAGGGTTGCCCGCAGCATGGGTTTCCTGCGCGGCGATTTCGAGAAAGCCGAAACCTACAAGGCGCTCGGCGACCTGATCGCCAAGACCGACCAGGAACAATCCCTCGGCGGCAATGTCCTGTTTTACCTGGCGGTAGCGGACCGCTTCTTCGCCACCATCGCGGCGAAGCTGGGCGAGACCGGCCTGGTCGAGCAAAAAGAGGGGCGATTCCGCCGCCTGATCGTGGAAAAGCCGTTCGGCCATGATCTGGAATCCGCCAAGGCGCTCAACCGCTGCCTGCTCAAATATCTCAAGGAAGAACAGATCTACCGGATCGATCATTTCCTGGGGAAGGAGACGGTGCAGAACATCATGGCGCTGCGTTTCGCCAACGGGCTGTTCGAGCCGATCTGGAATCGCGACCGGATCAGTCATGTCCAGATCACCGTCGCCGAAACCATCGGCACCGAAGGACGGGGCAATTTCTACGAAAAGACCGGCGCTTTGCGCGACATGGTGCCCAATCATCTGTTCCAGTTGGTGGCCATGACGGCGATGGAACCGCCCGTATCCTTCGACGCCGAGGATATCAGGGCCAAGAAGGCGGAGATGTTCAAGGCGGTGCATCCCCTGACTTTGGGCGATGTGGTGCGCGGGCAATATGATTCCGGCGTGGTGGCCGAAAAGGCTGTCGTTGCCTATCGCAAGGAGGAGAATGTCGCGCCCGATTCCAATGTCGAGACCTTTGTGGCGATGCGCCTTCTGATCGACAATTGGCGCTGGGCGGGGGTGCCGTTTTATCTGCGCACCGGAAAGCGGCTGGCGGCGCGCTCCAGCGAGATCGCCATCCGCTTCAAGCGCGCGCCCCATGCGCTGTTCCGCGAGACCCCGGTGGAGGAGCTGGATGCCGATTGGCTGATCATGCGCATCCAGCCCGATGAAAGCATTCGCCTGCGCTTCAACGCCAAGCGGCCGGGCCCGGCGATGGCGCTGGAAAGCGTGGCGATGGATTTCAAGTACAAGGATTGGTTCCATCAGGCACCCGCCGTCGGGTACGAAACCCTGATCTATGATTGCCTGATCGGGGATGCGACTTTGTTCCAGCGTGCCGATCAGGTCGAAGCCGCCTGGAGCGTGGTCGAGCCGGTATTGACCGGCTGGGCGGATACCACGCCACGGCATTTTCCCAACTATGCCGCCGGCAGCGAAGGACCCAGCGCCGCCAATGATCTTTTGGCCCGTGACGGACGGTCCTGGCGCACCATAAAATGAGACGCCCATGCGCATCGCCGGAGAAATGGAAGTCCTGAAGGATCTGGAAGCCTTGTCCGCGCGGGCGGCGGAGCTGATCGCCGACCGCATTCGCGGCGGCACCATGCCGTTCCGCCTGGCGCTGGCCGGGGGCTCCACCCCGCGCGGCTGCTACCGGCATCTCGCCCATCTGCATCGGGTGCCGTGGGACCGTGTGGAAGTTTATCTGGGTGATGAGCGTTTCGTGCCGCACGATCATCCCGAAAGCAATTACCGCATGATCCGCGAACTCTTGCTGTCCGGACCTGAGGTTCATCCGCGCGGGATGTTCGCGGTGTCGGGCGATGGCGACGCCGAACGCGCCGCCCAGACCTATGAAGAGATCCTGCGCCAGCAATATGGCAGCAGCCGGCTTCTTCCCAAGCAGCCTTTGTTCGACTTGCAGCTGTTGGGCCTGGGCGAGGACGGCCATACCGCGTCCCTGCTTCCGGATCAGCCGGTGCTGGACGAAAGCGCCCATTGGGTCGCCGTTGTGCCCGACGGGCGTCCCGAACCGCGCATCACCTTGACCTATCCCGCCCTTCAATCCAGCCGCTTGACGCTGTTCCTGGTGGCCGGCGCGGCCAAGCGGAGCGCGCTGGCCCGCGCCCGCGCCGGCGATCCGGCCATTCCCGCCGGCCGCCTGAAACCGGAGGGCGATGTGATCTGGCTGGTGGATCGCGCCGCGGCGGGGACCGATGCGAATTGAGGATTATGCCGTCATCGGCGATTGCCATACCGCCGCGCTTGTGGGGCGCAATGGTTCGATCGACTGGCTGTGCATGCCGCGTTTCGATTCCGCGGCCTGTTTCGCGGCGCTCCTGGGAGAACCCAGGCATGGCCGCTGGCTGATCGCGCCGGACCGCAAAATCAGGCCATACAAGAATCGCGCGGCGCCACGCATCAAGCGGCGTTACCGGGGCGACAGCCTGATCCTGGAAACCGAATTTCGCACCGCCACCGGCGTTGCCAAAGTGATCGATTTCATGCCGGTGGGGGACGCGGACCGTTCCATCGTGCGCATCGTCGAAGGACTTTCCGGTCATGTCCAAATGGAAACCGAGCTGGTGATCCGGTTCGATTATGGCGTCACCATCCCCTGGGTGAACCGGATCGACTCCAAGACCATATCCGCCGTGGCCGGGCCCAACATGCTTTGCGTGCGCACGCCGCTGGACATTCATGGCGAGAATATGCATTCGGCGGCCCGCTTCACCGTGCGCAAGGGCGAGCGCATTCCCTTCGTTCTCAGCTACCGGGAATCCCACTACCATCTGCCGGACGTGATCGATGCCGACATCGCGCTGGAGCAGGCGGAGAAATATTGGGCCGACTGGACCGGGATCTGCAGGCTCAAGGGCAAATGGCGGGGCGAAATCGTCCGTTCGCTCCTGACCCTGAAGAGCCTCAGCTACAAGCCCACCGGCGGCATCGTCGCCGCCGTCACCACCTCGCTGCCGGAACAGATCGGCGGCAGCCGCAACTGGGACTACCGCTATTGCTGGCTGAGGGACGCGACCTTCACGCTTCTGGCCTTCCTCAATGCCGGCTACACCGAAGAAGCCAATATCTGGCAGCATTGGCTGGTGCGGGTGATCGCGGGCGCTCCCGAACAGCTTCAGACCATGTATGACGTGATGGGCGGCAAGCGCCTGGACGAATTGGAGCTGCCGCATCTGCCCGGCTATGAGAATTCCCGCCCCGTCCGCATCGGCAACGCCGCCGCCCAGCAATTGCAACTCGATATCTATGGCGAACTGGCCGACGTGCTCACCCAGGCCCGCAAGGGCGGCCTGCCACCCGCGCCCCGCCGCAGCGAGATCCGCGAAACCTTTCTTCGGCATCTGGAGACGATCTGGAAGAAGCCGGACGAAGGCATTTGGGAAATAAGGGGCACGCCCCAGCAATTCGTCCATTCCAAAGTGATGACATGGGTTGCGTTCGACCGCGCCAGCCTGGCTTATCCGAAAGACAAGCGCCGTTCGGCCCATTACCGCAAGGTCGCCGACCGGATCCACAAGGAGATCTGCGCCAAGGGCGTCGATCCCGAGCGGGGCTGTTTCGTGCAGGCCTATGGCTCCAAGCGCATGGATGCCAGCCTGTTGCTGCTTCCCCTGGTGGGTTTCCTGCCCGCCAGCGACAAGCGCATCCGCCGCACGGTGGCGGAGATCGAGAAAAGGCTGCTCCGCGAGGGCTTGCTGCTGCGCTATGAAACCGAGACCGGCGTTGACGGCCTGCCGCCGGGCGAGGGGGCGTTCCTTGCCTGCAGCTTCTGGTTGGCCGACAATTACCTGCTGTTGGGGCGCAAGGCCGATGCCAGGCGCCTGTTCCATCGCTTGAAAGGCTATGCCAACGATGTGGGGTTGTTCGCGGAAGAATATGATCCCGAGGACAAGCGCATGCTGGGGAATTTCCCCCAGGCCTTTTCCCATGTCGCCCTGATCAACACCGCGCTCAACCTGGCGCAGGAGGAAAATCGCCGCAATGCCCGCAAACCGGTCCGCAAGAAAATCAACCGTCGCCAGGGTGCTCGCCATTGATATCGGCGGTACCGGGCTCAAAGCCGCGATCGTCGACGTCCACGGGAATTTCCTGACCGAGCGGCTGCGGATCAAGACCCCCGCGCGTCCCACGCCGAAACACGTTCTGGCGGCGTTGGCCGAACTGATCGCGCCGCTCAAGGATTACGATCATATCTCGATCGGCTTTCCCGGTTATGTGCGTGACGGCGTCGTGCATACCGCCGCCAATCTCGGCACCAAGGCCTGGAAGGGCTTCAAGCTGGCGCGGGCGGTCGAACGGAAATTCGGCAAACCCACGCGCCTCAACAATGATGCGGATGTGCAGGGTTTGGCCGTGGTGCGGGGCAAGGGGCTGGAACTGGTCTGCACCTTGGGCACGGGCTTCGGCACCGCCTGGTTCCGCGACGGCGAGTTGATGCCGCACATGGAGCTGGCGCATATGCCGATCCATCACAAGGACGATTTCGACGCCTATATCGGCGAGCGCGAGCGCCGCAAGATCGGCGACAAGGAATGGAACAAGCGGGTGAAGAGGCTGATCCCCATCCTTTCCACGGTGATGAATTACGATCATCTCTATCTGGGCGGCGGCAATTCGCGCCGCATCCGCTTCAAGCTGCCGAAGAATGTGTCGCTGGTTTCCAACGATGCGGGCATGGAAGGCGGCGCTTTCGTCTGGCATCCCAGCGGGCCTCGTAAACATACAGGAGCGACGGCCAGGAAAAGTGTGAAGGCCCGTTAGGGCCGGAGCGGTTTTCCGTCCGGCCGCGCGACCAAAAATCGACGGCCAGGAAAAGTGTGAAGGCCCGTTAGGGCCGGAGCGTTGCCACGCTGCCGCCAGCAACCCATCCGGCCGCGCGACATCTCAAAATGGAACCGCACGCGTACCTTGCGCGTTAACGGGCAGGACCGGGCTTGCGGCCTGAGCCTATTTTGAAGCACGCCTTTTAAGACAGGACATATTGTGGACAGGTCAGGATGACGCCGCCTGTGAAGAAGAACTCTGCTCTTTTTCTGGATATCGACGGCACTTTGCTCGACATGGCCCGCACCCCCGAAGCGGTGGTGGTGCCGGCCGAATTGCGCGCGACCCTGGCGCGGCTGCATGACGCGCTGGAAGGCGCGCTGGCTTTCGTGAGCGGCCGCTCGCTGACCACCATCGACCAGCTGTTCCTGCCGCTGCGCACCGCCGAGGTGGGATGTCATGGCGCGGAAATGCGCGGCGCCGATGGCGTATTGCGGCTTATGTCCGCTCCCATCCCCGATCCGGTGCGCGGCATTTTCCGGGAGCTGGCGGAAAGCCATCCCGGCACGCTTCTGGAAGACAAGGTTTATGCCCTGTCCTTGCACTATCGCCTGGCGCCGGAGGCAAGGGCTTCGCTGGAGGCGGCGATGGAAACATATGCGCCGGCCCTTGCCCGCGAAAACGTCGCCATTCAGCATGGCAAATCGGTGATCGATGCCCGGATACGGGGGATCGACAAAGGTGCCGGCGTGCGCGCGTTGATGCAGCTGGCGCCGTTCCAGGGCCGCGCGCCGGTTTTCGGCGGCGACGACACCACCGACATGGACGTTTTTCACATTCTGCCGGAATTGGGCGGTCACGGCTTTTCGGTGGGACGCTCCTTTGAGGGCGTGGATTATGAATTCTCCTCGCCCAGCGCCGTACGCGAATGGCTGAACCGCCTGGCGGACAAAGGCGTGGCGGCATGAGCAAGCCCCAGCCGCTCGATCTGGCCGTCATCGGCAATGGCCGCACCGCCGCCCTGGTCGACCGCCAAGCGTGCATCGTGTGGTGGTGCTTCCCCCGTTTCGACGGCGATCCGTTTTTCTGCCGGTTGCTGGCGGGCGATGAGGAAAAAGGTTTTTGCGACGTGATGCTGGATGGGCTGGCTCACAGCGCTTCGCATTACGAGCGCAACACCGCCACGGTGATCACCTTGCTGACGGCAAAGGATGGATCGGCGGTCAGGGTCACCGATTTCGCGCCGCGTTTCCGCAATTTCGACCGCATCCTGCGCCCGCCCCAGCTGATGCGGCGGATCGAGCCCGTGGCGGGCATGCCGCGCATCACCATCCGCGTCAGGCCCACCCAGGATTACGGCAAGCCGATGCGGCGCCGGGTGGCAGGGTCCAATCACATCACCTATGGCGAACCGGCCCTGGTCCGCCTCACCACCGATGCGCCGCTGTCCTATATCGAGGAGGAGACGCCATTCGCCCTGACCCGCGCCGTTCATCTGGTGCTGGGGGCGGACGAGCCTTTCGCTGCCGATCCGGCGACCACGGCGCGGGAATTTCTGGACCGCACCAATGATTATTGGCGCGAATGGGCGCGGCGGCTTTCGATCCCCTATGAATGGCAGGACGCCACCATCCGGGCCGCCATCACGCTCAAGCTTTCCAATTTCGAGGAAACCGGCGGGATCGTGGCCGCGCTGACCACCTCGCTGCCGGAAGCGCCGAATTCGGGCCGCACCTGGGATTATCGCTATTGCTGGCTGAGAGACGCCTATTTCGTGGTGCGGGCGCTCAACCGCATCGGCGCGACGAAGACGATGGAGGATTTCGTCGCCTTCGTCTTCTCCATCGTGGGCGAAGAAGAGGTCTTGAAGCCGGTCTATGGCATCGTGCCCTCGCGCGATCTCACGGAATGGATCGCGCCGGACTTAAAAGGCTTTGAGGGGCACGGCCCCGTCCGCATCGGCAATGCGGCGGTGGATCAGGTCCAGCATGACGCCTATGGCAGCGTGATCCTGTCCGCCGTGCCGATGTTCTTCGACAAGCGGCTGCCGCGTCCCGGCGGCGAGCCTTTGTTCCGGCTGGTGGAGAAGATGGCCCGCCGATGCGCGACGCTGGCGCTGGAGCCCGATGCCGGCATCTGGGAATATCGGGGGCGCAAGCGCATCCACACCCATTCGGCAGCGATGTGCTGGGCCGGGTTGTCGCGCGCGGGCGCCATCGCGGCCCGGCTGGGGTTTTCGGACCGGGCCAAGCATTGGAACGAACTGGCCGACAAGGTGGGCGGTGTGATCCTGGAGCGCTGCTGGAACGAAAAGCGCGGCGCCTTCACCGCGGCGGCCGATACCGAGGACATGGATGCCAGCGTTCTTCTGTTGCCCGAACTGGGTCTGCTGGATTCCCAGGATCCCCGTTTCGCCTCCACCGTGGCCGCCATCGAACAGGATCTGGTGCGGGGCCGCCATGTGCTGCGCTATGCCGCCGCCGATGATTTCGGTCTGCCGGAATCCGAATTCCTGGTCTGCCGCTTCTGGCTGATCGATGCGCTATGCCTGCTGGGCCGCGGCGAGGAAGCGCGCGCCCGTTTCAAGGACGCGCTGGCATTGCGCAATCACTATGGGCTGTTTTCGGAAGATATCGACCCCAGGACCGGCACCTTGTGGGGCAATTTTCCCCAGACCTATTCCATGGCCGGACTGATCCTCAGCGCCATGCGGCTGAGCAAGAGTTGGGAGGAACGTTATTGGCACGCGTCTTCATAATCTCCAACCGCGTCGCCACGCCGGATTCCGGGCTGCATGCCGGCGGCCTGGAAGTGGTGCTGAAAGCGACCTTGAAGAACCATCCTTGCGTCTGGATGGGCTGGTCCGGCGAAACGCGGCCGCAGCCGCGCGTGCGCACCCTGCACAAGGGCAACAACACCTATATCGTCAGCGACCTGACGGAAGCGGATTTCGACGAATATTATAACGGCTTCGCCAACCGCGTGCTGTGGCCGATCCTGCATTACCGCCTGGACCTGGCGGAGTTCTCGCGCCGCGACCTGTCGGGTTATCTGAGGGTCAATGAGCATTTCGCCGATGAGCTGGCCAAGGTGCTCAAGCCCGACGACATCGTCTGGGTGCATGATTATCACCTGATCCCGCTGGCCAAGGCGCTGCGCGAGCGCAACCTGCAGAACCGGGTGGGTTTCTTCCTCCATATCCCGATGCCGCCGCCGGAGATCATCACCGCGATGCCCAATCACGAGCGGTTGATCCCGTCGCTCTGTCATTACGACCTGGTGGGTTTCCAGACCGACAATGACGCGGCCAATTTCGCCCGTTATCTCGCCAACGAGCTTGGCACGCCGGCGCATATTTCGCGGCGGCTGGGCACCGGCGACCGGGTGATGCGCATCGGCACCTTTCCGGTGGGGATCGAGCCGCGCGGTTTTGCCCGCCTGGCGCGCCGGGCGGTGAAGTCCGAACTGGTCCGCAAAGTGATGAAGAGCATTCCCGGCGCCCTGATGATCGGAGTGGACCGGCTGGATTATTCCAAGGGCATCGCGCTTCGACTGGAAGCCTATGAGCGTTTCCTGGCGGCCAATCCGGCCTGGCACGGCAAAATCACCTATCTGCAGATCACGCCCAAGAGCCGGTCCCAGATCAAGGAATATTCCGAAATGGAAAGCGCGGTGAACGCCACCGCGGGCCGCATCAACGGCACCTATTCCGATGCCTCCTGGTCGCCCATGCGCTACGTCAACCGGCCCTATAGCCGCACGGCCTTGTCGGGTCTTTACCGGGGCGCGCGGGTGGCGCTGGTGACACCGTTGCGCGACGGCATGAATCTGGTGGCCAAGGAATATGTCGCGGCCCAGGACGCCGCCGATCCCGGTGTGCTGATCCTGTCGCGCTTTGCCGGCGCGGCGGCGGAATTCAAGGAAGGGGCGCTTTTGGTCAATCCTTACGATCCCGACTCGGTCGCGGCCGCCATCGCCAGCGCCATGGCGATGCCGCTGGCGGAGCGCAAATCCCGCCACAACGCCCTGTTCGCGGCCTTGTTGCGCAACGATATCTCCAAATGGGGGGACAAATTCCTTTCCGCCCTGATGGGCACCAAGGAATTCCGGCTGAAGGACGAAGCGGCGACGTCACGCACCCGGTTTCAGGGCATCTCCACCCGTCATTGAATCGTGGGCGGCAGCACGGCCAAACCCATGGCCAGGCCGATCACGATGAGGCCCAGGCCCAGTTCCCAAACCACATGCTTTCGCATGCGGACGGCTTTGCCGTTCCGGTCGATTCGCGGCAGCAGGCGATATTGATTGACCAGCGCCAGGCCGATCATCGCCGTCACCAGCAGAAGCTTGACGCCCAGCACTGCCAGATAGGCAGGCGCATCATGGCCGGGCGTTCCGAGCAGGACCATGCTGGCATTGATCATGCCCGTCATCACCAGCAGCGTCACCGCGATCATGCCCCATTCGGCGAAGAGCGAAATCGCCGCGCCCAGGCGCGGCGCCGCGGTGCGCTGCGCCAAGAGAGACGCCAGTACGCAAAGGCCGCCGATCCAGTAGCCGCCCGTCAGCAGGTGCAGCCCATCGCTGAGGGCGCCGATGATCCGGAAGCCGAAGGGGCTGGCTTGGGCGGTATGGCTGGAAATCGCGAT
>JAFECO010000006.1 GCA_018242085.1 Pseudomonadota bacterium | reverse complement strand
CGAGGCCGTCTAGGCCGCCAGGGCGCTTTCGATCCGCTTCAGCGCTTCGCCAAGGCCTTGCGCATCGCGGGCGAAACAGATGCGCAGATATGCATCGTCACGCGGATCGCCCAGGCTGAAGGCCGAACCGGGCGCGGTTCCCACATTGGCGCGGATCACCAGATCCTTTGCCAGCGCCAGGCTGTCGCTCATCCCGTCGAATTGCAGATAGCCATAGAAAGCGCCCTGTGGCGCCATCCAGCGCACCCGGTTCTGGCGGGCGATGAAATCCTGGACCACCGCCCGGTTGGCTTCGCAGCGTGCGCGCAGGCTCTCGCGGAAGACATCGCCTTCCGGCGTCAGCGCCGCCAGGGCGCCATACTGGTTGAAGGTGGTGGTGCCGGTGTTGGCGACGGGCGAAAGGATACGCATCGTGTCGCCGAGATTGCGCGGATGGGTGAGCCAGCCGATGCGCCAGCCCGTCATCGCCCAGGGCTTGGAAAAGGAATTGATCACGAACACCGCGTCGTTTTCGTCCGCGATCTGGAGGAAAGACGGGGCATGGCTGCCGCCGTCATAGATCAGCGTGCCATAGACTTCGTCGCTGATGATGGCGATGCCGCGCCGGCGCGCGAAATCCAGGATCGCTTCCTGTTCGGCGCGGCTGGCCATCCAGCCGGTGGGATTGCTGGGCGAGGAAATGAAAATCGCCTTGGTGCGTTCGTCGCAACGCGCGAACAGCTTGTCGAGGTCCAGGTGCCAGCGGCCGCTGTTCCAGTCTTCATCCAGACGCACCAGGCGGACTTCGGCGCCAGCCACCTGCGCCGCCTGATAGATGTTGGGCCAGACCGGGGCCACGATCACCACATTGTCGCCGGTCTCCACCACGCATTGGAGAGCCGTCACGATCGCCAGCATGGCGGCGCCCGGCACGGTCACGCGCTCCACATCGATGGCGCTGCCCAAGGTCCGCTGGTGAAAGTCGGCGATGGCCTGCCGGAGCTCCGGGATGCCCCGTGCCCAGGTATAGAAAGTCTTGCCTTCGTTGAGGGCCGCGATGGCGGCATTGCGGATGAATTCGGGGGTGGCGAGGTCGGTCTCTCCGAACCAGAGCGGGATCAGGCCCGGCCGGTGCAGGCCCAGATTGGCGACCTCGACCAGGCCATTGGGGCGAAGCTGACGCAAAAGGGGGCGGATCGGGTCTGTCATGGGGTTTCCTAGCATGGGAACCGGCGGAAAAGGCGGGTTTCCGGCGCAGGGCGGGGTTGCGCCGCCGGGCCGGCGCGCCTGAAGACCCGTAAGCAAAAAGGTCGGGGAGACCTTTTGCAGGGCCGACCGCCAGCGGAGGCCGGAGGGGGCACCAGCCAAGGGTTGCCATTTTGGCGATCCTTGGCCTATAAGCCCCGCCATCTCGCATGCGCGGGTGGGTCCAGGCCGGGTGTTCCGGTCTCCCCGTCCGGTGTCTCTTCAAAGGGATAACCCGCGCATCTGGCCAACCGGTAAAGGAGAACGACCAATGGCTTTGCCAGAATTTTCCATGCGTGGACTGCTCGAGTCCGGCGCCCATTTCGGCCACCGCCAGCAGCGCTGGAATCCGAAGATGGCGTCCTACATTTACGGCGCCCGCAACGACATCCACATCCTGGACCTGACCCAGACCGTGCCGTTGCTGCACCAGGCGCTGGTCGCGCTGCGCGAAGTCGCCGCTTCGGGCGGCCGCATCTTGTTCGTGGGCACCAAGCGCCAGGCCTCCGAGCCCATCGCCGCCGCCGCCAAACGCTGCGCCCAATATTACGTGAACCATCGCTGGCTGGGCGGCACGCTCACCAACTGGCAGACCATCAGCCACTCCATCCGCCGCCTGCGCTCCATCGAAGAGACGCTGACCACGGCCGATCAGTCGGGCCTGACCAAGAAGGAATTGCTGGGCCTTCTGCGCGAGCAGGACAAGCTGGAGCGTTCGCTGGGCGGCATCAAGGAGATGGGCGGCCTGCCCAACATGCTGTTCGTGATCGACACCAACAAGGAATCCATCGCCATCGCCGAAGCCCGCAAGCTGGGCATTCCGGTGACCGCGATCCTGGACTCCAACTCCGATCCGGACGGCATCGCCTATCCGATCCCCGGCAATGACGACGCCGCCCGCGCCATCGCGCTCTATTGCGATCTGGCCGCGCGCGCCATCATCGACGGCCTGGGCCAGAGCCAGGTCGAAGCCGGCGTCGATATCGGGGCTGCGGAAGAGATCGAAGACACTTCCAGCCACGTCGCCGCTTCGGAAGCGACCGCCTAATCATACGTTTCATTATCGCGTTGCCGGCGGACATTCCCCGCCCGGCAACGCCGTTACGGAGGCCACAATGGCAAACATCACCGCCAGCATGGTGAAGGATCTGCGCGACAAGACCGGCGCGGGCATGATGGACTGCAAGACCGCGCTCAACGAAACCGGCGGCGACATGGAAGCGGCGATCGACTGGCTGCGCAAGAAAGGCATCTCCAAGGCCGCCAAAAAGGCCGGCCGCGCCGCTGCCGAGGGCCTTGTGGGCGTTGCCGTGGGCAAGGGCGCCGGCGCGCTGGTCGAAGTGAATGCGGAAACCGACTTCGTCGCCCGCAACGAAGAGTTCAAGAGCTTCGTGAAATCCGCTGCCGATCTGGCGCTGATCGAAGGCGGCGATCTGGAAAAGCTGCTGGCCGCCAAACATGGCACCAGCAACGTCCAGCAGACCTTGACCGAGCTGGTGGCCAAGATCGGCGAGAATATGAGCGTGCGCCGCACCGTGGCGCTGAGCGTCAATCCCGGCGTGGTCGCCGCTTATGTCCATAACGCCGCCTCGCCGGAACTGGGCAAGATCGGCGTGCTGGTCGCGCTCAAATCCACCGCGGACGAGGGCAAGCTCTCGGCCCTGGCCAAGCAGATCGCCATGCATATCGCCGCCGCCAATCCCTTGGCGCTGACGCCGGAGCATTTGTCCAAGGATGTGGTCGAGCGCGAGCGCAATGTGCAGTGGGAACTGGCGAAACAGTCCGGCAAGCCCGACGCCGTCATCGAGAAGATGATGGAAGGGCGCATGCGCAAATTCTACGAAGAAACCGTTCTGCTTTCGCAGACCTTTGTGATCGATGGCGAGACCCAGGTGAGCAAGGTGGTCGAAAAGGCCGCCAAGGATCTGGGCGCGCCGGTTGCGATCGAAGGCTTTGTCCGTTTCCAGGTGGGCGAAGGCATCGAGAAAGTGGAAAGCGATTTCGCCGACGAAGTCGCCCAGATGGCAGGCACGCGTTAATTTGATCACGTGGCTGGGGGCCGCGCGCATACGCTGCCGTTATGCGCTCCCGGCCGATGCTCCGGAGGAATGACCTGATGGCCCCCAAGCCCAAATATGCCCGTGTGCTGCTCAAGGTATCGGGCGAGGCATTGATGGGCCAAGGCGGTTTTGGCATCGACACCGGCACGGTCGAGCGCATTGCCGCGGACGTGAAGGAAGCGGTCGAGGCCGGCACCCAGATCTGCATGGTGATCGGCGGCGGCAACATCTTCCGCGGCCTTGCCGGGGCGGCCAAAGGCATCGACCGGGCCACGGCGGATTATATGGGCATGCTGGCGACCGTGATGAACGCGTTGGCGATGCAGGCGACCTTGGAACGCAACGGCCTGCCCAGCAGGGTCCAGTCGGCAATCCCCATGAGCACGGTCTGCGAGCCCTATATCCGGCGCCGCGCGATTCGGCACATGGAGAAGGGCCGGGTGGTGATTTTCGCTGCCGGAACCGGGAACCCCTTCTTCACCACCGACACCGCGGCGGCGCTCAGGGCAGCGGAAATGGCCTGCGATGCCATGCTGAAAGCCACCCAGGTTGACGGTGTTTACAGTGCCGACCCCAAAAAGTATCCTGACGCTACAAGATACGAATCTTTGAGTTACCACGAGGTGTTAGCGCGAGATCTTGCAGTAATGGATGCATCGGCCATCTCCCTGTCCAGGGAAAATGGCATTCCGATCCTGGTCTTCTCGCTGCAAGACAAGGGCGCTCTCGCCAAGGTCCTTCGGGGCGACGGCCGGGCGACCATCATCGAAGAAAAATGAAGTTCCCGCCGGGGTTTGAGTTAGGATTCCGGCAGCAGGGGCGAGGCGAAAGACAATGGCGGACGCATACAACAAAGACGAGATGAGCCGGCGCATGGCTGGCGCCGTGGCCACCCTGAAAAGCGAATTCAGCGGCCTTCGCACCGGCCGGGCGAGCCCCGCGCTTCTGGATCCGGTTTCGGTCGAAGCCTATGGCAATGTCGTGCCCATCGCCCAGGTCGGCACCATTTCCACGCCGGAGGCGCGCATGATCACGGTGCAGGTGTGGGACAAGGGCCTGGCCAAGGCGGTGGACAAGGCGATCCGCGACGCGGGGCTTGGCCTCAACCCGCAGATGGATGGCCAGCTCTTGCGCATTCCCTTGCCCGAACTCAATCAGGAGCGGCGCAAGGAATTGTCCAAGCTCGCCGCCAAATATGCCGAGGCCGCCAGGGTCGCGGTGCGCAATGTCCGCCGCGACGGCATGGACCTGCTCAAGAAGCTGGAGAAGGACCATAAGATCGGCCAGGACGAGCATCACACCAAGGGCGATGAGCTGCAGAAGCTCACGGATTCGCACATCAAAGACATCGACAACGCGCTCCATACCAAGGAGCAGGAAATCATGCAGGTTTGAGCACCGGCATGGAGATACCGCTGGCTGATCTTCCGCAAGTTTTGCCCCGCCATGTCGCCATCATCATGGACGGCAACGGGCGCTGGGCGCGGAAGCGGCATCTGCCGCGCGAGGCCGGGCATTTCGCGGGCATGAACGCGGTGCGCGAAACGGTTCGCGCCGCCTGCGACATGGGGCTGGGCAACCTCACTTTGTTCGCCTTTTCCAGCGAGAATTGGAAACGGCCCAAGGCGGAAGTGGGCGCCCTGATGGGCCTGTTCCGCACCTATTTCCGCAGCGACATGGACGAGCTGGTCGAGCGGAATGTCCGTATGCGGATCATCGGCCATCGCGGACGGGTGGCCAGCGACATCCATCAGATGATTCTGGATTCGGAAAACCGCACCGCCCAGAATACGGGCCTCAATCTCACCTTCGCCTTCGACTATGGCGCGCAGGAAGAGATCGCCGCCACCGCCCGGGAGCTGGCGCGCGCCGCCGCCGAAGGCCGGCTCGATCCGGAAACCATCACCACGGACCTGTTTGCGTCCCGGCTTTTCACCAGCGCCTTGCCGGAACCGGATCTGGTGATCCGCACATCGGGCGAGCGCCGCCTGTCCAATTTCATGCTCTGGCAGTCGGCCTATGCCGAACTTCTGTTCGTGGACACGCTGTGGCCGGATTTCGGCCGCGCCGAACTGCTCAAGGCGCTGCAAAGCTTCGCCGGCCGCGACCGCCGCTTCGGCGCGGTCAATTCGGAGGCCGTGGCGTGAGCGGCCCGCGGCCCCAATCTCCATCCGCCGGCGGGCATGCGCCGGGATACCGCGCCATCCGCTGGGACATGGATTGGGTCATGCGCCCCCTGTTCGGGATCGTGCTGGCGGGGATCGCGATTTTGGCTTTGGTCTGGCCGGAATATTTCGCGGGCATGGTCGTGCTGATCACTGCTCTGGCCGCCTATGAATGGCACCGCATGGTTGCGGTCGGCCGCGATTACCGCCTGGAGACCGCCATCACATCGCTCACGGCGGCGGCGGCGGTCCTCATTCTTCTGATGTCGCGGCAGATCGGGCCCGCTTTGCTCGCGGTCGCGATCGGTGCGTTGGTTGCGGTCTTGGTCGCGCGCAGCCGGGGCCAGAGTCCGGTATGGCAGGGGCTGGGCGTGGTGTATCTGGGACTGCCCGCGATTGCGCTGGTGAGTTTGCGGGCCTTTCCGGAACGGGGATGGCAGGTTATCGCCGGTCTGTTTCTGATTGTCTGGGCGACGGATACCGGCGCGCTGATTTTTGGGAAGTTGATCGGAGGGCCGCGCATGGCGCCGGTCCTGTCGCCTTCCAAGACCTGGGCCGGGACCATCGGAGGCAGCGTCACTGCCGCGCTGGTGTTCAGCTGCTATATCTGGCTTCTGGGCGGCACGCTCTGGATCGCCGCCTTGTTTGGCCTGGCCTTCAGCGCGGTCGCGCACGCCGGCGATCTGTTCGAAAGTTTCGTGAAGCGGCGGTTCG
The DNA here is from genome assembly GCA_018242085.1 of Pseudomonadota bacterium. Taxonomy (GTDB): domain Bacteria; phylum Pseudomonadota; class Alphaproteobacteria; order Micropepsales; family Micropepsaceae; genus Rhizomicrobium. The sequence continues at coordinate 9,673 of JAFECO010000006.1, read as the reverse complement.
GCATCAAGAATTCCGGCAGCCTGATCCCGGGCCATGGCGGCGTGCTGGACCGCATGGATTCCACCATCTTCGCCAGTGTCGCCCTGGCGATTTTGGTTTTCGGTACGCATTTCAATCTTCTTTTCGGTATCGCGTCATGACGCCCATCGCCGCCCATGGAATTTTCGATACGATTCCGTCGCTTCAGGATGTGATCCAGCGGAAGGTTACGGTGCTGGGCTCGACCGGATCCATCGGCGTCAACACGCTGGATGTGATCGCCCATGCCCGCAAAATATACGGTGAGGATGCATTTCCCCTGGCGGCTCTGACCGCTCAGGGCAATGTCAAGCTCCTGATCGAGCAGGCCCAGGCCTTGCGCCCATTGCGGGCCGTGATCGGCGATGCATCGCTCTACGAGGAATTGAAGGCCGGATTGGCCGGAACCGGAATAGAAGTCGCCGCCGGGCGCGACGCGGTGATTGCGGCGGCGGCGATGCCGTCGGATTTCGTGATGGTTGCGATCATGGGCGCGGCCGCCATCGAACCGGCGCTTGCCGCCATCGAGCGCGGCGTCATCGTGGCGCTGGCGAACAAGGAATGCGTGGTCGCGGCGGGCGCGGTGTTCCGTGACGCCATGGAACGTTCGGGCGCCTCGGTGATCCCGGTCGATTCCGAGCATAACGCGATTTTCCAGGTTTTGGGTTCGGGCGACGCCAGCGAAGTGGAGACTGTGACGATCACCGCATCGGGCGGACCGTTCCGCGAATGGCCGCTGGAGAAAATGGCCGCCGCCACGGTGGAAGAGGCGGTCGCCCATCCCAACTGGGCGATGGGCCGCAAGATTTCGCTGGATAGCGCCACCTTGATGAACAAGGGGCTGGAGTTGATCGAAGCCCATTTCCTGTTCGCGCTGCCGCCGGACAAGCTGAATGTGCTGGTGCATCCCCAATCCATCGTCCACTGCCTGGTCAGCTATGACGACGGCACCACCATGGCGCATCTGTCCGCGCCGGATATGCGCACGCCCATCGCCCATGCGCTGGCCTGGCCGCGCCGCATCGTGTCGCCGTCACGCCGGCTCGATCTCGCCCGGCTGGGCCAGCTGGTTTTCCAGGCGCCCGCGCATGACCGGTTCCCGGCCTTGAATCTGGCGATCGAATCCATGCGGTCCGGCGGATTGGCGCCCACCGTGCTCAATGCTGCCAACGAAATCGCGGTACAGGCTTTCCTGGACCGCCGCATCGGCTTCCTGGATATCTCCAAAGTGGTGGGCGAGACTTTGAATGCGGATGCCCGCCAGGGCAGCAATGGCCGGGCAGGGGATCTGGGAACCGTGCTGGGAACCGACGCGCGCGCGCGGGTGCTGGCCGAAGAGATATGTCAAAAGGTGGGGACCTAAGAGGACGCCATGTTTGACGCCATAAGGAACCTCATTGCCTGGACGCCGCTGGGCTTGCCGGCCTTTCTGTTCGTGATCACCGTCGTGGTGTTCTTTCACGAGCTGGGCCATTTCCTGGTGGCGCGCGCCTGCGGCGTGAAGGTCGACGTGTTTTCCGTCGGTTTCGGCAAGGAGATTTTCGGCTGGAACGACAAGCGCGGCACCCGCTGGAAGGTCAGCTGGATCCCTGTGGGCGGCTATGTGAAATTTTCCGGTGACGCCAATGCGGCCAGTGCGCCCGATCCTGCGGCTGCGGCCCGCATGAGCCCGGCCGAACGCGAACAGACCCTCGCATTCAAGCCGCTCTGGCAGCGCGCCGCGGTCGCGGCGGCCGGACCGGTGGCGAATTTCATTCTTGCGATCGTGCTGTTCACCGGCCTGATTTTTTTCACCGGCCATACGGTGCTGGCCCCCATCGTCGGCGATGTGGTGAAGGGCAGTGCGGCGGAAGCAGCCGGCATCAAGCCGGGCGACCGCGTCACCGCCATCGACGGGACCCGCATCACCGATTTTGAGCAGATGCCCCAGATCATCGCGGTCAGCGGTGGGCGCACGCTTGCCGTCGATCTGGAGCGGGGCGGCGAATCCGTCACCATCCATGTCATGCCGCGGGAAACCCGAATCCGGGACGTCCTGGGTGACATGGGGACCACCTATGTGATCGGCGTCCGTCCCTCGCCAAAAGCCCCGATTACGACCGAATATTACAGCCTGCCATCGGCCTTCGTGGCGGCAAATGCCCAGACCTGGACGATCATGCGCACCACCGTGCAGGGCATTGCCCAGATGGTGCGCGGCTATGCCAGCGCCGACCAGTTCCGGGGCCCCCTGGGGATCGCCAAAATGACCCGCCAGGTGGCGGCATTCGGCTTTATGGCGCTTCTGCAGCTGGTGGCTGTACTTTCCGTAAGCATTGGGCTGGCAAACCTTTTTCCCATTCCGCTGCTCGACGGCGGGCATCTTCTGTACTATGCATGCGAAGCAGTTTTGGGACGGCCGCTGGGTGAGCGGGCCCAGGACCTTGGATTTCGGCTTGGGCTGGTTTTGGTCCTGGGGCTTGTGCTCCTGACCACTTGGAATGACCTCGCTCGCCTGAATCTTTTCTGAAACTTCGGCCGCTGCCGTTACCGGTGATGCGCGCCTTCAAGACACGGGTGCCGGACGGCGGAATGCGGACTATCGCCACTCATAAAGCGGTCCTGCGCGCGACGTCTGCGACCTTGTGCCTGGCCCTGTTCTCGGGCCCGGCGGCCGCCCAGCTGCGCCCCGGCGCGGAGGATCGCGCCGCTGTCCTCAACGCCCAGCAGCCCGCCAATGCGCAAGCGCCGGCGGCCCCCGCGGCGCCGGCCCAACCGGCCCGCGTGATCCAGCATATTGTCGTCTCGGGCACGCAGCGCGTGGAACCCGGCACGGTTCTCACTTACGTGAATATCCGCGAAGGGGAGAGCTACGACCCGGCGCTTGCCGACCAGGCGCTGAAATCCCTGTTCGGCACCGGCCTGTTCTCCGACGTGAAGATCAACTTCGCCAACGGCACCTTGACCATCCGGGTGGTCGAGAATCCCATCATCAATCAGGTGGTGTTCGAAGGGAACGACAAGGTCTCCACCAAGGACCTGACCAAGGAAGTCCAGATCAAGCCCCGCGGCACCTTCACCCGCGCCAGGGTTCAGGCGGATGTCCAGCGCATCATCGAGCTTTACCGCCGCAACGGAAAATTCGCCGCCCGGGTCGATCCGCAGATCATCCAGCGGCCGCAGAACCGGATCGACCTGATCTTCTCGATCACCGAAGGGCCCACCACCGGCATCGCCCGCATCAATTTCATCGGCAACAAGATTTACGACGATGCGACCTTGAAGGGCCAGATCGCCACCGAGGAAAGCGCCTGGTACAAGATCCTCGCCAGCAACGACAATTACGATCCCGACCGGCTGGCTTTCGACCGCGAACAGCTCAGGCGGTTCTATGTCAATCACGGTTATGCCGATTTCACCGTGGTCAGCGCGGTCGCGCAGCTGGCCCAGAACCGCAAGAATTTCTATGTCACCTTCACGGTGAACGAAGGTCCCCGCTACAAATTCGGCAAGGTCACGATCAATTCCCAGATCAAGGAGCTGGCGCCCAGCTCCTTGCGCCCGATGGTCCCGATCACCGGCGGCGATATCTACAATGCCGAGACGGTGCAGAAATCCATCGATGCCCTGACGAATGCGGCCGGCACCAAAGGCTATGCCTTTGCCGAGGTGCATCCGCGCCTCGCCCGCAACCGCGATACCAGGACCATCGATCTGATCTTCGATATCGCCCAGGGACCGCGCGTCTATATCGGCAAGATCAACATCAGCGGCAATGTGCGCACCTTGGACAAGGTGATCCGCCGCGAATTCCGCCTGGTGGAAGGCGATGCCTTCAACCGCGTGCTGGTGGACCGCTCGCGCACCCGCATCCGTTCGCTGGGCTTCTTCAAGGAAGTCGATGTCAAGAACACGCCCGGCAGTGCGCCGGACCGCACCGACATCACCGTGGCCGTCACCGAACAATCGACCGGGCAGCTGCAGCTGGGCCTGGGTTATTCCTCGGCCAGCCAACTGACCGGCGAATTCAGCTATACCGAACAGAATCTGTTCGGCCGCGCGCAATATCTGAAGACCTCGGTTTCGGTGTCGCAGATCCAGAAGCTTTATCAGCTCAGCTTTACCGAGCCATGGTTCCTGGACCGGCCGCTGGCGGCGGGCTTCGATATCTATAAGTCGCAAGTGGACTATCGCCAGGTGAGCTATTCCAGCGACACATCGGGCATCACGCTGCGCATGGGCTTTCCGATCTCGGAATATTCCTCGGTGGGGCTGCGCTACACCTATCAGATCATGCGGGTTACGCCGTTCGGCAACGCGCCGCTGGAAATCCAGCTGGCGGCCGGCGACACCTATGGTTCGATCTTCGGATTCACCTATGGCTATAACAGCCTGGACGATTACCGGCGGCCCACCACCGGCATGACCTTCTCTTTGAACCAGGATTTCGCCGGGTTCGGCGGCAATATGAAATTCATCAAGACCACGGCGCAGTTTGCCGGCTACAGGCCGGCTTTTGACGGCGCCATCATCAACTCCCTGTCTTTGGATGCCGGCATCATCCAGAGCTATGACGGCACGCCCGTGCCCATCAATCAGCGCTTCTTCAAGGGCGGCGACAGTTTCCGCGGTTTTGCCATCGCGGGCATCGGTCCGCGCGATCTGGACGCGCCGCTCAATACCGGCGCGATCGGCGGCAATGTCTATGCCATCGGCACATTGTCGGCCCGGCTGCCCTCGCTTTTGCCGGAAAGCTATGGCGTTTCGATCGCGGCCTTCACCGATTTCGGCACTTTGGGCCGGGTGGACAATGTCATCCGGACCTGCGGTGGTGTTAATGTCGGGGGCACGATCGCCCAGTCCTGCGTCAAGGACAATTTCGCGTTCCGTGCCTCGGCGGGCCTCAGCTTCGGCTGGCGGTCGCCGTTCGGGCCGCTTCAGATCGATCTGGGCGTTCCCATCGTGAAGGCCAGCTATGACCGACCGCAGATCATTCACTTCTCCGCTGGAACAGGGTTCTAAGACCATGAAAAAGATCGTTCTCGCCACCACGCTTGTGATCGCGGCCTCGATGCCCGCACTGGCCGCCAATCCGCCGCCCCCGCCGGTGCAGCAGAAAATCCTCTTGATCGACCGGCAGGCGATCCTTCGCTTCTCCAAGGTGGGCCAGGATGTCGCCCGCCAGATCGAGGCCATGGGCAATCAGGCCAAGGGCGAAATCGCGGGCCAGCAGAAAGCGCTGCAGGCCGAGGCGACGCAGCTTCAGCAGCAGATCGCGATCCTGGCGGCGGACGCCAAGGCCCAGAAGGTCAAGGCCTTTGAAGCCAAGCAGGCCGGCATGCAGGCCGCCGCGCAGCGCAAGGAGCAGGCGATCCAGGGCGGCTTCATGATCGCGCAGCAGACCATCGCCAAGGCGCTGGAGCCGATCCTGCAGAATTTGATGCAGCAGCGCGGCGCCAATATGATCCTGGATAAGAATGCGCTGGTTTATGCCTCGCCCCAGGCCGTGCAGGCCTTCGACATCACCCAGCCCGCCATCGACCAGCTGAACCAGAAGCTGCCCAGCCTGAAAGTGACTCAGGCCGCGCCGCCGTCGGCGGCGCCCGCCAAGGCACCGGCCAAAAAGTAACGGAGCGCATCCCGCGCCAACGCCCATGGCAGATCCTCGTTTCTACGCCAATCGAGGCCCGTTTCGCCTCGCCGAGATCTGCGCAGCGGCGAAAATTGCCTTGCCGGCCCATGCGGACGGCACCGCGATGATCGCGGATCTTGCGGGGCTCGAAGGCGCCGGGAAGGCACACCTGACATTCTTTTCGGGCGGCCGGGAAATGGCCGACGCTTTCGCCCGGAGCGGGGCCGGATTCTGCCTGGTGCCGCAAAAGGATCTGCATCAGCCGGCGCCGGACGGCATGATCCTTCTTCCCGCCGCATCGGTGTCGCACGCCTTCGCCGTTATGGCCGCGATGTTCTATCCGGAGGCTTTGCAGCAGGTCTGGGTCCAGGAGCAACCTGTTTCGCCAGCGGCAAGGCTGGGCCGGGATGTGATCCTGGGGCCGGGCGCGGTGATCGGGCCGGGCGCGGAGATCGGCGATCGGGTGCGGATCGGCGCCAATGCCGTGATCGGTCCGGGCGTGGCCATCGGTCATGGCTGCGAGATCGGGAGCAATGTGTCCATCAGCCATGCCTATATCGGCGACCGGGTGACCATTCTGCCCGGCGCGGCCATCGGCCAGCCCGGCTTCGGCTTCGCCTCCTCGCCGGCGGGACACGCGAAAATTCCGCAATTGGGCCGGGTCATCATCCAGGACGGTGTCGAGATCGGCGCCGCCACCACCATCGACCGGGGCGCCCTGGGCGACACGGTGATCGGCGAGGGCACCAAGATCGATAATCTGGTCCAGATCGGCCACAATGTTCAGATCGGCCGCCATGTCGTGCTGGTTTCCCAGACCGGCATCGCGGGCAGTTCCGTGATCGCGGATTTCGCCGTGCTGGGCGGCCAGGTGGGGATCGCCGACCATGTCCGCATCGGGCCCGGCGCAAGGCTGGCGGCGCGCAGCGCCATGGTTTCGGGGCAGAAGATCGAAGGCGGCCAGGATTATGGCGGCGTTCCGGCAAAGCCTGTAAGAGAGTGGCTAAGAGAGATTCACGCGGTCAGCCAGCTTCTTCGGCGCCGCAAGCAGGATGACAATGGCTGAGTCCACACTGGATGTCGCGCAGATCAAAAAACTTCTGCCCCATCGCCCGCCCATGCTGCTGGTGGAGCGGCTGACCGATATCGTGAAGATGGAAAGCGCCACCGGCTGGAAGGCGATCGGCATCAACGAGCCGTATTTCCAGGGCCATTTTCCGGACTATGCCGTGATGCCGGGCGTTTTGATCGTCGAGGCGATGGCGCAGACCGCGGGCGCCGTGGTGGTCCATAGCCTGGGCTTCGAGCGGGAAAAGCGCATCGTCTATTTCATGGCCATCGACAAGGCGCGCTTCCGCAAGCCGGTCCATCCCGGCGACATGATGCGCATGCCGGTCAAGGCGCTCCGCCGCCGCGGCCCCGTCTGGCGTTTTGAAGGCCAGGCCTATGTCGGCGATACGCTGTGCGCCGAAGCCGAGTTCACCGCCATGATTCACGATGGCGCGGAAGCCAGCGATGATCCATCCAACAGCCCTGATTGAAGACGGCGCCCAGCTGGGCGCAGGTGTCGAGATCGGTCCCTTTTGCCATGTCGGTCCGCGCGCGGTCCTGGAAGAGGGCGTGCGGCTCTTGTCCCATGCCGTGGTGAAAGGCGTGACCCGGATCGGCGCCCGCACGGTGGTGCATTCCGGTGCCGTGCTGGGCGGCGAAGGTCAGATTCGCGGCAATGATTTTCCCGAGGGACGGCTGGAGATCGGTGCGGACTGCGTCTTGCGCGAGCTGGTGACGATGAATTGCGGCAGCCGCAAGGACAAGGGCGTGACCATTGTCGGTTCGCGCGGCTATTTCATGGCCGGCAGCCATGTCGGGCATGATTGCGTGGTGGGCGATGATGTCACCTTCGCCAATTCCGTGGCGCTGGGCGGCCATTCGGTGATCGGTGACGGCGTGATTTTTGGCGGGCTGTCGGCGGTTCAGCAATTCTGCCGGGTGGGCAAGGGCGCGATGGTGGGCGGCATCACTGGCATCAATCGCGACGTCATTCCTTACGCGATGGCGTTCGGCGACCATGCCGAACTGGCGGGCCTTAATCTCATCGGCCTGAAGCGGCGCGGGCTGACGCGCGAAACCATCAACGCCTTGCGCGCCGCCTTCCGCGCGATTTTCTACGGACATGGCGGTGACATCAAAAGCCGCGCCATGGCGGCGAAAGCCGAATGGCCGGACGTCGCGGAAGTCGACGAAGTCGTGCAATTCATCCTGGCGCCGGCCAAGCAGAAGCTTTGCACCGCGCGCCGTCGCGGCGACATCGAATGAGCTTGGGGCTCATCGCCGGCGGTGGCGACTTGCCGCGCGCGGTGGCGCAAAGCGCGCGCGCGGACGGGCGTGCGGTCTTCATTGTGGCGCTGCGCGGCATGTGCGGCGAATGGGCCGAAGAATTTCCTCATGATTGGGTTTCGTTGGGCGAGCCGGGACGCGCGCTGAAATCGCTGGCCGGGGCCGGGACCAAGGATGTCCTGCTGGCGGGGAAAGTGGAGCGGCCGAAATTCTCCGAACTCAAGCTCGACGCCAAGGGCGTGATGGTCCTGCCGCGCGTGATCGCGGCGGCCCGCCAGGGCGACGATGCCCTGCTGCGCATGCTGGTGGGCCTGTTCGAGGATGCCGGGTTTCGCGCGGTCGGCGTGGCCGAAGCGGCGCCGGGCCTGGTGGCGGATGAAGGGCCGTTGGGGCAGGTGCTGCCCAATGACGATCACAAGGCCGATATCGCCCGCGCTTTCGCCATCGTCCGTTCGCTGGGCGCCCTGGATGTGGGGCAGGCGGCGGCGGTCTGCGAAGGGCTGGCCCTGGCAGTCGAAGCGGCGGAGGGGACAGACGCGATGATCGGGCGGATTGGTCAGCTGCGCGACAATCTGCGCGGCACGCCGCAAAAGAAGCGCGGTGTTCTGGTGAAGGCACTGAAACCCACCCAGGACGCCAAGACCGATATGCCTGTCGTCGGCGTGGAAACGGTGCGCCGTGCCGCCGAAGTGGGGCTGGCGGGCATCGCCGTGGAAAGCGGAAAATCGCTGATCGTGGGCAAGGAAGCGGTGGCCGCGGAAGCGGACCGGCTGGGACTGTTCGTCGTGGGCGTCACGCCGTGAGCGGCACGCCCGCGCAAAAAACCTTGATGCTGGTGTGCGGCGAAACATCGGGCGACCTTTTGGGCGCGCAGTTGATGGCGGGTATCCGGCATCTGGCCGGCGACCGGGTGAAGATTGTGGGCGTGGGCGGCCCGGCGATGGCGGGCGAGGGACTGGAGAGCCTCTTTCCCCTCGATGCCACCGCGGTGATGGGCCTGCGCGAAGTTGTGCCTGCCATTCCCCGGATATTGGCGCGGGTTCGCCAGGCGGCGGATTATGCAATCCGTGTTCATCCCGATGCATTGGTGGTGATCGACAGTCCGGATTTCACGCATCGCATCGCCAAGGCGGTAAAGAAGCGCGATCCTTCGATCAAGACCGTCAATTATGTGGCGCCGCAGGTCTGGGCCAGCCGCGCCTATCGCGCCAAGGCGATGGCGCGCTATTTCGATATGATATTGGCGCTTTTCCCGTTCGAAGTGCCGTTTTTCGAGAAGTATGGGTTGCGGGCCATTTTCGTGGGCCATCCCGTGGTCGAGCGGCGCGCCCGCATGACCGGCGGTGAGGCCTTACGGGCGCGGCTGGGGATCGGCGCGGATGCGCCGCTTCTGGCGCTTCTGCCCGGCAGCCGTTCGAGCGAGATACGGTTCATCTTTCCCGTATTTCGCGATGCGGTGCGGCTGTTGGCGACGAAGATCCCGGGCCTGGTGACCGTGCTGCCGACCGTGCCGCATGTCGCGGGAAAGGTGCGCGAGGCCGCATCAGGCTGGCCGACACCGTTGCATATTCTGGAAAATGAAACCGACAAATACGCCGCCTTCGATGCCGCCGATGTGGCGCTGGCGGCGTCCGGCACGGTGACGGCGGAGCTTGCGCTTTCGCGCACGCCGATGGTGGTGGCCTACCGGGTGGGCGGCCTGACCTA
>JAFECO010000069.1 GCA_018242085.1 Pseudomonadota bacterium | reverse complement strand
GTGTCGTCGACCAGAAGCAGGATCAAATCGTGCGGCGCGCTGTTATCGTCGGCAAGGCGCTCGGCCAGGGCAATCCGGATCGCCATCTCCACATCGCGGGTGAGGCGGCGCAGGATTTCGCGCATCAATTCGCGCTCGCGATTGTTCAGGTTGTTGCCCTGAACGCGATAAAGCGAAGCGATCGCGAGATAGATTTCCTCGCGGCTCGCATCTTCTCTGGGATTCATCGCGAGATGGGCCAGCCTGCCCATGTCGCTCATGTCTTTCGCCGTCAGCCCCAATTGATCCTCGATGCTTTCTGCATTCGCAGGGCTCGAGCCCCGCACGCTACCCGTGGAAGCTTGCATCCAGGCCCTTAATGGCGCGTTAAGTACCGCCCCGGACCTGGTGAAATAACCTTGCAATTCCTGGCTTTTCTGGGCCGCGGCCGGAAAGCTCCGTCTACGGCCGATTTGCCGGCGCCAATAAATACGTCGCATGCCCCGTAGAATTCATATTGTTTTATTGCGCTGCAATCATTGCGCTGCCGCATCGCATGGCTGCTCTGCGACCAAAGGCGGCACCACCGTCCTGCGAGTTGACAATGGCTCGCACATACCGAAAGTCGCGGGTCATGGAGAGTGCCGTCGTAAACACCGCCGAAACGAAAGACCGTAAAGCGCGGCGCAAGCCCGAGAGTCTTTCCAAGATCAAGAGCGCCGCACGCAAGCTCTTTGTCGAGCGCGGCTATGACTCCACGCGTCCCCAGGACATCGCGCGCGAAGCCGGGCTCGGCCATGGGACTTTCTATCTTCATTATCCGGACAAGCGCGCCTGCTTTCTGGCCTTCGTCGAGGAAGCGCGCCAGGAAATGGATGTTCACTTGCGCGATGCGCGCCGTCCCGGCCAGGCCCTGGAGCAGGTGATCACCGCCACCTTGAACGCGATCTATGATTATTGCGACAGCCATCCGGGCGTGCTGCGCGCCGCCATGACCGACGCGGCGGTGATCGATGCGGGTGGCGGTCCCGACACGCCGCTGATGGCGCGCTGGGGCGAGGAGTGGAGCCAGATCATCCGGGAAGCCGCCGCCGGCGGCACCGCCTGCAGTTCCTATGATGCGGCCATCATCGGCCAAGCCATTGCGGGCGCCCTGCATCAGGCGGCGAAAGAGGGAGCACGGGGGCAGCAATGCCGCCGGGCGCTGGCCGATAATCTCACCCGGTTCCTGGTCCGGGCCTTGCGGCCGGACTGATTGTCTCAGGCTTTTTTTGCAGGCCCCGGCGGTTTTTCCCGAAAATCGGACGTTTCCGGCCCCTTAAATTTCACCAATAGGGAGTTCCGGCTCTGTACTTGAGAATGAGTTGCATCTATAAAGCGGATGAAACTCATTTGCCGGACGCATGCGCAATCCCATTCTGATAGGCGCCTTGCTGGTCGCGCCCTTCGCCTTGCTGGCCGTGCCCGCCTGGGCGGTGCAGGAATTCTATGTCGGCGAGCCGGTGGTGAAGGAGGGCATGCAGATCGTGCCCAACTATCTGACGGGCGTGGAGATGGACCGCATGCCCACCGGCATGGGCATGACCAAGGACAGCGTCCATCTGGAAGCCGATATCCATGCCACCGGCGATGAAGCCCATGGCTTTGCCGAGGATGCCTGGATCCCCTACCTCAATATCAGCTTCGAACTGACCAAGGAGGGCAACAAGGCCTACAAAAAAACCGGCCTTCTGTTTCCCATGACGGCCAAGGACGGCCCCCATTACGCCAATGGCGTCGATATGGCGGGGCCCGGCACCTATCATTTGACCTACATCATTTCGCCGCCCACCAGCCATGGCTTTATCCGCCATGTCGACAAGGCGTCCGGCGTGCCGGACTGGTGGAAGCCGATCCATGTCAGTTGGACCTTTTCTTTTCCGAGCAAAGACAAATGAAAAAAACGACCTTCTCGCTTCTTCTGCTGACGGCCATGGCCGCATCCGCGCCGGCGTTCGCCGCCGATCCCATCAAGGTGACCTTGCAGAACCATAAATTCACGCCGTCGGAAATCCGCGTGAAGGCCAATACGCCGTCCCTGATCGCGCTCACCAACAAGGACGCGACGGCGGAGGAATTCGACTCCACCGCCTTGAAAGTGGAAAAGGTGGTGGCGGGCAATTCCACCGGCAATATCCGCATCCGCGCCCTGGCGCCGGGCCGCTATCCTTTCATGGGCGAGTATCATGCCGATACCGCCAAAGGCGTGGTGGTGGCCGAATAATGCTGTCCGCGCTGCTCATCGTCTTTCGCGAAGTGATCGAAGCCGGTCTGATCGTCGGCATCGTTCTGGCCGCCACGCAGGGCGTGCCCCGGCGCGGACAGGCGGTATCGGGCGGCGTGCTGGCGGGCGTATTGGGCGCCTGCGTGGTGGCTGCGTTCGCGGGCGAACTTGCGGCGCTGTTTCAGGGCAATGGCCAGGAATTGTTCAACGCCTCGATCCTGCTTTTGGCGGTAACGATGCTCACCTGGCACAATGTCTGGATGGCGAGCCATGGCCGGGAGATGGCGCGCGAACTGAAGGCCGCCGGTCATGACGTGGTGACGGGCAAGCGCACATTGGCCGCGCTGGGCGTGGTGGTGGGCGTCGCGGTGTTGCGCGAAGGCTCCGAAGTGGTCCTGTTCCTCTATGGCATCGCGGCCCAGGGTGGCACCACCAATGCCGGCCTGTTGGCGGGCGGGGCGCTGGGTCTTGCCGCGGGCGCGGCGGTTTCGGCGCTGATGTATTTCGGATTGCTGACCATCCCGGCCGGCCGGCTGTTTCAGGTCACGTCCGGCCTGATCACTTTGCTGGCGGCGGGCATGGCGGCGCAGGCGGTGCTCTTTCTGCAGAATGGCGGCTACATCGATGTTCTGAATGGCACGGTGTGGGATACGTCCTGGCTTTTGCGGGAAGACAGTATTCCCGGCCGCTTGCTGCACACCTTGATCGGCTATGTCGAAGCGCCCGACGGCGCCCAGCTTTTGGCTTACATCGTCACGATCGCGGCGATCCTGGTCTTGATGCGCCTGATCGCAAAGCCCGTGGCCCGGACCCGGCCCCAGCCGGCGGAATGACCGGGCGGCAAATTATTTCGAATTGAAGAGAATTTTCCGGACCGTTGGTAATCTTCCTCCCCTAGCGTCGCTTCAGGGCTAGTGGAACTGTGGCGTGGCTGGGAACGAAAATGATGCGGAGATCCGCGCGGCATTGATCGCGGCGGCACGCGCGCAGATCGGCCGCGAGGACAGTTCCCATTTCAATATCCGGGGCCTGTGCGAGGAAGCGGGCATCGCCAAATCCGAATTCCGCCGCTTCTTTCCCGGAAGGGAAGCCCTGATCGCCGCCGTTCTGGAAGACGATGTCGCGCAGCTGCACCAGATCGCGGACGTGGCGGCCGAGCCCAGGGCGAGCCTGGCGGTGGCGAACGGCGTGCCGGTTTCGGCGCCGCCGACCGATGCCTGGCTGGAACGGCGCCTCAGAGTATTCGAACGCGCCTTGGCGGGCCTGGAAACGCGGCAAGAGAAGACCGAGCAGCTGCTCAACCGCAGCGTGGCGCTGCTGGAAGAAAAGATCGCCAACCCCGCCCCGCATCCCATCTTTGATGCCGGCATGATACCGGCCGCGACACCGGATTCAGGGCCCGAGCTGCCGGCCGCCACGCTGCAGCCGCTTCAGAAGACGCCGCCCGCCGAGCCGCGGCCGGTGGCAAAGCTCACGCCCTTGCCCGCTTTGGAACTGGACACGCCGCCACCCGTCTCGCCGAAAGAAATGGAAGATCTTCTCGCCAATGCCCGCCGCGTGGCGCGTGAAACGGTGGTCGAAGCGCCGGAGCCCAAGCCCAAACGCTTGCCCGGTTGGATGGCCAATTGGATGACCTGGGTGGCGCTGGGCTGCCTGGCCCTGATGGCGCTGACGGCCGTGATCCTGGGGACCATCGCCGGTGCTTCGGCCGGCAGGGATGGCGTCAGCCATCGTCAGGTGGCGCGTCCCACCATGGCTCAGCTCACGGTGCTGGCCGACAAGGGCGATGCGCGAAGCCAGACGGCGCTGGCGTTCCTTTATTTCGACGACAAGCGCGATCCTGCATCGGCTTTGCGCTGGGGTCTGGCCGCGGCAAAGCAGGGCGTGCCGATGGCGCAATATCTGGTGGCGACCCTTTACCAGGACGGCGCCGCTGCCGATCCGCGCCAGGCCTTTGCCTGGTTCGAAGCGGCGGCGCTGCGCGGCAACGTCAAGGCGATGCATGATCTGGCCATCGCCTATGCCGAAGGACAGGGCACGGCGCACGATCCCGCCCGCGCCGCCGCCTGGTTCAATCGCGCGGCGCAGCAGGGCTATGTCGATTCCCAATTCGATCTGGCTGTTCTTTATGAGCGCGGCGACGGCGTCAGGCAGAACCCGCAAGCCGCATTGAAATGGTATCTGATCGCCGCCGGTGCCGGCGATGCGCAGGCCAAAAATCGTGCGGGCCAGCTTGCCGGCGAAATGTCCCCGTCGGACGTGGCGCGGGCAAAGAACGCGGCCGAGAATTTCACACCGTCCGAGCGCGACCAGGCGGCCAATACGCTCTAAAGCGCAGTCAGGCCCTAAGCGCCCTCTGGCTCCCATAATGCTGGGCCCAGACTTTGGTGAACTCGGCGCCGAGAAGGAATATCTGGGCCGAATAATAGACCCAGACCAGAAGCACGATCACCCCGCCCGCCGCGCCATAGATATTGGCCACCAGAAAGCGCGACAGATAGAGCGAGATCAGCGCCTGTCCCGCCAGGAACAGGATCGCGGTTCCTGCCGCGCCCACGATCACATCCCGCCAATATAATTTCTTGTTGGGCATCAGCTTGTAGACGATGGCGAACAGGAACGCGATCCATCCGAAAGACGATCCCTGATTGATCAGGGCGATGAGAGGTTGGCTGAGCGTGGTATAGTGATCCAGGAAGCGTCCCAGCATGGCGATCCCGGCCGCGATCACCAGGGATGCCATGAACAGAAAGCCCATCGCCACCACCAGGGCCAGGCTGAGTATCCGTCCCCGTATCACTTGATGCAGATAGGATTCGGTGCGGGGCGCCTTCCAGATCACGTTGAGCGCGTCTTCCATTTCCGTAAAAACGCCGGAGGCGGTGATGACCAGGGCGATCAAGCCGATCACGCTGCCCTGAATGCTGTGATGAATGCCCCGCACATGCACGATGGCATCTTGCAGCAGATTGGCGCTTTCGGGGCTCATCAGCTGGATCAACTGATAATGCACGGCATAAGAGGCCGCGGCAGGCCCCAGGAACATGCCCGCGATGGCGGTGGCGATGAACAGCACCGGCGCGATGGCGGTCACGGCGTAAAAAGCGATCGCCGCGCCGCGCGTCAGCACATTGTCCTCCAGGAAGGCATTGACGCCTTCCTTGATCAATTGCCACGGATGCAATCGCACCGGCCTGCCTTTCCTGGCGGTCGAACATTCAACGCTTTGGAACTTTACGCGTTTCCGGGCGCGCTTGAAGCCCTATCGAGGTTCAGGCGTTTTGCTCTGTATGTCCTTGGTTCCGCATGTTGATGGCCCGCGGCTGCGCGCCTTCTGGCATGATCAGATTGCCGCCGACTTCCGCGAATTCCGCTTCACCTGGGGCGGATTCGGACGTTGGACCGGGATCGTGATTGCCGCATTCCTGATCGCTGCGGTCGTCACGCTCTATTTCCTGGACTGGAATCAGATGCGGGCGCCGCTTTCCCGCTATGCCTCCCATCGTTTCGGCCGCCCCATCCATATCGAAGGCGATCTGAAGGTGGATCTCTTCCGCCGCCAGCCGCACATATCGGTCGGCGATCTCTTCATCGGCAATCCCGCATGGGCATCCGAGCCGCAAGCGGCGCGGATCGTGCGCGCCGATGTCGAATTCCGGCTCTGGCCGGCGCTGTTCGGCAATCTGGTGCTGCCCCTGGTGGCGTTGGAGCGGCCCGATGTCCGCGTGCTGCGGACGGCCGACGGGCGAAGCAATTGGGATGGCGGCGACGGAAGCGGGAGCTGGAAGCTTCCTCCCATTCAGCGATTTCTGGTTCGCGAGGGGAATCTGGAGATCGCGGACGCCGTGCGCCGGCTGAAATTTGTCGGCACGGTCTCTTCGCGCGAAGAGGCCGGCGGCGGGAACGCCGCGTTTCAATTGACCGGTGACGGAACGCTCAACGCCAGCACATTCAGCGCCGAGATTCATGGCGGACCGCTGATCAATGTGGATCAGAGCGTGCCTTATGCCTTCAATGCCGATGTCCATACCGGGCCCACGCATGTCGTGATCGACGGCCAGATTTCCCATCCGTTTCACCTGGACCAGTTCGGCGCCCGCGTATCGGCAACCGGTCAGACCTTGTCCGAGCTTTACTATCTCACGGGCGTGACGCTGCCGGGCACGGCGCCTTACCGGCTGAACGGCACGCTGAAGCGGGACGGCGCGCGCTACAGCGTCACGGATCTGAGCGGCACGGTGGGAGGTTCGGATCTTCATGGCTATCTCACCGTCGATGCCGGCCAGGCGATCCCGAATCTGGGCGGGCATTTGTCGTCCCGCGTCTTGAATTTCGACGATCTGGGGCCCTTGCTGCGGGGCGGAAAGACGGTTTCGCAGGCCGGCGCCTATCTGCTGCCGGATGTCGCTTTGCATACCGAAAGGCTGCGCCAGATCAATGCCGAGGTGGACTTTGACGCCGATGCCATCCGCAGCCGCGATTTTCCGCTGCGCGGCCTCAGCACCCACATCAGCGTGCAAAGCGGCGTGATGCGGTTGAAGCCGCTCGCTTTCAGTTTCTCCGCCGGAAAATTGTCCGGCACGCTCTCCATCGACGCCCGGAAGGATGTGCCGGTGACCAGTGTCGACGCCAGAGTGACGGACATCCATATCGAACATTTCATCAAAAGCGACGACAAGCCTCTTTCGGGGCTGGTGGAGGCGCGGGCTCAATTGCAGGGATCGGGAAATTCGGTCCACAAGGCGGCATCCAGCGCCAATGGCGTGTTCACCGCTGTCGTGCCGCAAGGCACCATGAAGAAATCGCTGGCCGAATGGGCGGGCGTCAATGTGCTGAGCGCGTTGGGCTTGACCCTGGCGGGCGATCGATCGGGCACCGCCTTGCACTGCGCGGTGATGCATTTCGGCGCCAAGGACGGCGTGCTCGCTTCGCAGCAAATCGTGCTCGATACCGATCCCACCCGCATCGACGGTCACGGAACCGTGAACCTGAAAGATGAGACCATGAACCTCACCTTGCAGGGCAAGCCCAAGCATTTCCAATTCCTGCATCTCAACGCGCCGATCACCATGTCCGGCAAGCTGGAATCCCCCGGCCTGGGCGTGGACAGCAAGCCGGCTATCGCGCAAGGCGCCATCGGCGCGGGACTGGGACTGTTGTCGCCCTTTGCCGCTATCCTGGCGTTCATCGATCCGGGACTGGCCAAGGACGCCAATTGCGCAGGCTTGTTGGAGG
>JAFECO010000699.1 GCA_018242085.1 Pseudomonadota bacterium | reverse complement strand
CGGATAATCCCGGGGCGCGAACAAATGCGGGGTCAGGCCGATTTCCTGCAAGGTGCGCCAGAATTTGTTCTGGGCGTGGGCGTAATAGGCTTTCTGCAAGGCCGATTGCCGGCCCGCCGCCGTCCCGCAGAACACCAAGGTCAATCCCGGCTTCAGCCGCTCCGGCAGGACATGCTTCTTGCCGTTCATCTCAAGACGGTTTGCGGCCGCGCCCTAGCCAGTAAAGCGGGAACGCCAAAGACAGGCTCAGCAGCGAATAAAGCCCGGTACGCCAGTCCGACACCACGAACAGCACCACCAGCAAGCCGTTGGCCGCGATGGCGATCAGGGCGGGTAAGGGATAAAGCGGCATCTTGTAGGGCCTGGGCAGGTCCGGCTCTTTCCGTCTGAGGCGGATCGCGCCAATGCTCAACAGCAGGAAGATGATCATGATGTTGGGAGCGTAGAGGTTGAGCAGCACCTCGTAGAGGCCGCCCTTGATGTGATCCGCACCCAGGATCACCAGCGATGTCGCCACCACCACCACGCCCAGGGCCGCGCGCGGCGTGCCGCTTTTGGAGACATTGGCGAGCACGGATGGCAGCCGGCCTTCACGCGCCATGGCATAAGTATTCCTCACATGCTCCATCACCTGGAGATTGGCGATGGTGGCGACGCACCACATCGCGACCACGGTCACCACCACGCCGCTGCCCGGTCCCAGCACCGCCGCCATGGCGTCGGATACCGCCAGGGTCGAGTGGGTCAAGACGCCCATGGGCAGCACATGCAGCACCGCCGCATTGATCAGCGTGTAGATCACCGTCACCAAGGCGATGCCGCCGAAGGTGGCGCGCGCCACATTGCGTTCCGGCTCGTGCAATTCCTCGGAAAAATAGACCGCCGCTTCCCAGCCGCCATAGGCGCCATAAATGGCGCGGATCGCCACCGCCGCGGCGATCCAGCTGAAAGCGGGCGGAGGCGGCGCGGCAACAACGCCGGCTTTTCCAGGCGCCAGAAACAACACCGCCACGATCACCAACAGGCCCAGCGCCTTCAAGGCGCTGCCGATGCTCTGGGACATGCCGCCGACCTTGGCGCCGATGAAGTTGAGGGCGCCGCATGCGAATACCAGCAGCACCGCGATCTCGCCCGTGGTCAGTCCCGGCAGCAGCCCAAGCCGCTGCACCTGCTCGCCGAACGCCACGGCGATGAAGCCGGTGGAGAAAATCAGTTGCAGCCAATCCGCCCAGCCGACAAAGAAACCGGCGAAAGGTCCCAAAGCCCGCACCGCCAAGGGATAAGGCCCGCCGGATTGTGGAATCGCCGCGCCCAGTTCCACGGTCGGCATGGCGTCCACCGCCAGGAACAATCCACCCGCCAGCCAGGCCAGAATGATCCAGGTGGGATCCAGGAAACCCGCCGCCACCACGGACGGATTGCGCAGGATGCCAGAACCGATCACGCCGCCCAGCACCACCGCCAGGCCGAAACCCAGCCCGAAAATGCGCAAGAGGCGTCCGCGGACATGGTGCGTGTCCGCCATATGACCGGAATCAGCCATGCAATATCCCCCCGTTTCCGGGATTAGGAGCGATAGCGGGCGGCTTTGCAACGGGTTTGGAGCACCGGTCAGAGTACCCGGCCGAACCAGATCAGCGACAGGCTGGCGGAAGCCAGCATCAGAAGCGCCGCCAGCCCCGCGAAGAAGGAGGTGATTTCCATCTCCTTGGTCTCCATCACCAGCTGCTTGGAAAGCACGCTATAGACCTGCTTCAGGTCGTCGGCGCTGGCGGCGTGGAAATAGCGCCCCCGCGTCATGTCCGCGATCTTTTTCAGCGCCGTTTCGTCCAGCTGGGCGCGCATCGAAAAGCCGCCAAAGCCCACCACATTGCCCTTGGTGGTGCCGAAGCCCACCGTATAGACGCGCACGCCATATTCCGACGCGATCCGCGCCGCTTCCATCGGATCATAGCCCGCATTGGTCTGGCCGTCGGTGAGCAGGATCACCACGGCGTTCTTGTAGGAACCCGGCTCGACCGGCACATGCTTCTTCTTGGGCGCGGGCTCCTTGCCCCGATCGCCCAATGCGCGCCCGCCAAAGCGGTTGAAACGGTCGCCGCCGCCAAAGCCGTAACCGCCATTGCCGTTGCCGAAGCCGCCGCCGGCAAAATTGCTGATCGGAAAATCTTCCTTGGGGAAAATGGTGGAGAGCGAAACCAGGATGCCGCTGCCCACGGCCGTTCCGCGCTGCAGCTCGAACCGGTCGACCGCCGCGTTCAGCGCCAGCCGGTCGGTGGTGGGATTCTGGACCGTCAGAGCGGTGGCGGCGAAGGCGACGATCCCGATCTGCACGTCCTTGGGCTGGTCCTTGATATATTGCTTGGCGGCGGCCTGGGCCGCTTCGATGCGCGACGGCTTCACATCGGCGGCGCGCATGCTGCCCGACACGTCCATCGCCAGCATCACCACGGCGCGGGAGGATGGCAGGCTGACCAGCGCGGTGGGCCGCGCCATCGCCAGCAGCAGCAAGGTGAGCGCGGCCAGCATCAGCGCGGGCGGGACATGGCGCCGCCAGCCCATCGCCCCCGCGGCGCTCTTGACCATCGCCATATTGGCATAGCGCAGCGCCGATTTCTTGCGGCGGCGCAGGAACAGCACATACAGCGCCACCGCCAGCGGCACGGCGATGAGCAGCCACAGGAACATCGGCCAGAGAAAGCCGATATGCGGGACCAAACCCCAAGCCTTGATCGCCCATTCCTTCATGCGGTTTTCTTTGCGAAACGCAGGCGGCGCATGTCGGCGAAACGCAGCACCGCGTCCGCGACATCGTCTTCGGTGGACAGTTCCAAAGCATCCACCCCGGCAGCGGTGAACGCGGTCATCAATTCCTCGTTCCGTCTTTCGGCGGCGGCAACGAAGCGGGCGCGAAAGCCCTTGTCATGGGTATCGACGAAAAGCTGGTCGCCGCTCTCCGCGTCCTGGAAGGTGATCAAACCCAGATCGGGCAAGCGCACTTCCAATGGATCGGTGAGGCGGACCGCGATCACGTCGTGACGGCTGGCAAGCTGGCCGAGCGGCTTTTCCCAACCGGGAGCGCTGATGAAATCGGACACCACAAAGACCAGCGAACGGCGGCGGATCATCTTGCCCGCGTCGGTCAATACGCGCTTGAGGTCTGTCGCTTGCGTTTTTTTCGGCGCCCGGTAGCGGGTGAGCGCATCCAGCAGCACCAGAAATTGCCGCCGCCCGCCCCGTGCCGGCACCATGCGCTCCACCCCGCCGGTGAACAGCAACGCGCCCGCGCGGTTGCCTTTGCCCGAAAGGAACCGGCACATCAATGTGGTGAATTCGGATAGCACCGTGCGCTTGGAGACGCTCACCGACTGAAAATCGATCGACGGGCTCATATCGAGCAGGAACCAGGCGGTGATCTCCCGGTCTTCCAGGAATTCGCGCACATGGGGAATCTGAAGCCGCGCGGTGACGTTCCAGTCCATGTGCCGCACATCGTCGTGATACTGATATTCGCGCAAATCCGCGAAATCCAAGCCCTGGCCGCGAAACGCGGTCCGGTGATCGCCCTGCAGCAGCCCTTCCAGCCGGCGGATGATCTTCAGGTCGAGGCGGCGAAGAACCGCGTCAGGCGTTCGCGGCGCGGTCATGGCGCTCCAGAACCTTTTCGGGCGCGGGCACGGCCCGCATGATGTCGCGCACCAGATCGTCGGCGCCGACGCCTTCGGCCAGCGCTTCATAGGACGGCACCACCCGGTGGCGCAGCACATCGGCCGCCACATCCACCACATCGGCGGGCAGCGCATAATCGCGGCCGCGCAGATAGGCCAGCGCCCGTCCCGCCTCGATCAGGCCGATGGTGGCGCGGGGGCTTGCTCCATACAGGATGAAGCGCGAATGGCTGTGCAGGCCCGCCCGGCCCGGATCGCGTGTCGCCGCCACCAGCCGCACCGCATAAGTGACCAAGGCCGGATCGATATAGATCTTGCGGGCCTGCGCCTGCATCGCCAGCAATTCGTCGGTGGTGGTGACCGCGCCGATGGCGGCGGCCATGCCCGTGACGCGCTGGACGATCACGAACTCTTCGTCCTCGCTGGGATAACCCACCAGCACCTTCATCATGAAGCGGTCGACCTGCGCTTCCGGCAAGGCATAAGTGCCTTCGGTCTCGATCGGATTTTGCGTCGCCATCACCACAAAGGGCTTGGGCACAGGATGGCTTTCGCCCGCGATGGTGACCTGGCGTTCCTGCATCACTTCCAGAAGCGCGCTCTGCACCTTGGCGGGCGCGCGGTTGATTTCGTCGGCCAGCACCAGATTGGCGAAGACGGGACCCAGCACGGTGCTGAACTCGCCGCTCTTTTGATTATAGACGCGGGTGCCGACCAGGTCGGCGGGAACAAGGTCGGGCGTGAACTGGATGCGCTTGAAACTGCCATGCATCGCCCGCGCCAGGGTCGAGACCGTCAAGGTCTTGGCCAGGCCCGGCACGCCTTCCACCAGAAGATGCCCACCCGCCAGAAGCGCGACCAGCACCCGTTCCAGGAAATGATCCTGGCCGACCACCACCTTCTTCACTTCATAGAGAAGATGCTCCAACCCTTCATGCGCGCCACTGGCCATGCCCGAAACCCTTTTGTCAGAGAGGATTGTTGCCCACCGCCTTGGCGGCATTCTCGATCGGCACGGCAAAGGCCATGCCCGCGAACACGCGCTGGCCGGTGGGATTGTAGATCGCCGTCACGATGCCCACGACTTCCCCGTCGCGATTGACCAGGGGCCCGCCCGAATTGCCCGGATTCACGGGCGCGGTGAACTGGATCAGGTTGGTGAGGGTGGGTTTGTCTTTCTCGGACGGATCGTCGAACTCACGCTTCAGCCCCGCCACCACGCCGGAGGAAACCGACGGGCCGATGCCGAACGGAAAGCCCACCGCCACCACGGTGTCGCCGGGAAAGAGATTGGCGGTCGACGCCAAAGTGGCGGGCTTCAGATCGTCGGGCTGGGTCTTGGTGCGGATCACCGCCAGATCGTTCTCCGGCTGCACATTGATCACCGTGGCTTCCGATTTGGAGCCGTCGAAGAACGTCACCACCCAGCGGTCGGTGGAATGGATCACATGCAGGTTGGTGAGAATGTCGCCCTTGTCGTCGATGACCACGCCGGTGCCGGTGGAGTCGGGGCTTTCATCCTTGGATTTTTCCGCATCCTTGCCGTCCGAAGACTTGGGCGGCGGCGTGGGTCGAATCTTGAGGTGGTTCTTCTTGGCTTCCTGCGCTTCCAGCTTGGCCTGCTGCGCGGCATGTTCGGGCGACAGGAACCCATCCACCCGCACCACCGATGGTCCCACCGTGGCGGCGGCCACCGTGGTTTCGGCCGGTCCGGGCGGGGTGTTGCTCAGCGTGTATTTGACGGCATTGTCGATGTCCCATTGGGTGAGCGCGGTGGGGCCCGGATGGAACCATTGCCAGGCTCCGAAAAGACCGGCGGCGATCAACACCGCGGCGGCAGCCGGCAGGCTGCGGTCGTGACGCGATGCGAAGCTCCTGGTTTTGCGCCAGATTTCGACGGCGAGCGAAGGACCCTGATCCTCGTCGAAAGACCAGGCGACGGGCGTTCCCTGATCGCCCATCGGCGAACCGGAGCGCCGCCTGGAGGCGCGGCTGTAAAGAGGTTTTCGCTTCATACCGGTATCCGCCGATAGATCGATGCCTAAGCCTACGCCAGGCTTCCCTTTTAGGCAAAAGCCCGGCGCGATGGTTGCCAAATGTGTGTCATCCGCCAGCTCATCCGCCAGTTCATCCAAATGTGAAAGCGTAAGCTTCCACACCTGGATCCAGGAATTCGATGCGGAATGTGCGGTTGCCGATCGTGCCCTGCTGGCGGATGAGTTGGTAAAGGCGCTGGCCCGTCACGGTGCCATTGCCTGCCTCATCCGTATCCATGCCATGCGCCGCACCCGGCGGCTGACCATCCAATGTCACTTTGAAGCGCACGGGCTTGTTGCCGGCGCCGGGTCCCAGCACCAGATGCAGATCGCGGGCATGGAAATAGAAAGTGATCCTGGTTCCGGCGGCGGCCGACACCGATTTTTCCTCGCCGATGGTCCAACGGCCGGTAAGCCCCCACTGGTTGGGGCCTAAGGGGTAAGGCGTCGTGTAAGTTGCAATCTTATCCGGCTGCGGCGTGTTGGAAGCAAAACCGGTTCCCCGCCCATAGCCCAGATAGGTCTCCGGCGACTGCATGTTGTTTTCGTCGGCGGCGGCAAGCGCCCCTTCGGCATCCGGATCGACAATGCCGCCCGGCACATTCTTGTAGCCGGCTTCCTTGAGCAGGGTCTGGATGATGCGCTCGGACTTGTCATATTCGCCTTCGCCGAAATGATGGGCGCGGATGCGCCCCATCGCGTCGATGAAATAATGGGCCGGCCAATATTGGTTGTTGAAGGCCTGCCAGATGGCAAGCTTGGAATCCAGCGCCACGGGATAAGTGACACCCAGGTCCGCCACCGCCTTCTTCACATTGGCGGGATCCTTCTCGAAAGCGAATTCCGGCGCATGCACGCCCAGCACCACCAGGCCATGGTCTTTATATTTCGCGGCCCAGGCGCGGATATAGGGCAAGGCGCGCAGGCAGTTGATGCAGGAGTA
>JAFECO010000698.1 GCA_018242085.1 Pseudomonadota bacterium | reverse complement strand
TCACGAAAGCGGCGATCTGGTATTTGCGATAGGCATCGCTGCTGGCCAAGGCCGGGTGCATCAGAAGAACGACTTCTCCCTTTCCGCCCGTATCCAAATAATAGGTGTGCACAGCACCGATATCGACAAAGTTTTCCTTGATGTTGAGCGGGGCGTCCGCCGCCAGGGCGGTGCCCGCATGGATGGGCAGAATGGCCAGCGTCGCGCCCACGACCGCGGTCGCGGCCGCTCTCTTCAAAGCGCGGCTAAACAGATGATGCATGTTTCCCCCGAAAGGTTGAGCCGCAGATGGCGGCGCGCATGTCGCTGCTGGCATTGGTCACGGTGACCGGTCGCAGCGACGCGTGCATGCTGCTTTTCAGTGCCGCCAAGGGTCAAACGACTAAATCGATCGACCTTATGAGGTTTGCTCAAACAGCCATTCGCCAGTCCATGACCGATTTGCTCGGTCAGCCCGCGATCCTGCGATGTCCGGACGGGGAGGCGATCCCCCGCGACTCTCCCGCCTGAAACATGGGTGTGGATAAATCAACTGGTAAACAAAACCTTGCGATGGGTTTGTTAAAAACAATGCCGCGAAATTTTTTGCTTGCGGGCTTATCCACAGGCCAAAACGGCTTGACGCAACCCGTGTTTGGGGCACTAGATATGGCGGCAGGGTTGTCCGATTTGTCATACTTCTAGGGGTAACGGAGGCATCTGGTGGGTCATGATCGACCCGGCCAACGCCGGAGTTTCCCCTGTCGGAAACCCGAAAATTTTGGCGGAAAGCGGCCCCAAAAGGCTCTTATCCGCATCTTTTATTGGGGGCGTATATGTCGGCTGTCGGCAAACTGGATTTCTTTGGCGATTTCGACGAGCAAGGCCAGCTGGTCGAGACGCCGTACCGCCCGCAGCTGGTCAAGCGCGCCGCGGGCGCCAAACCCGCCCCGCCGGTGCGCGAGCGGAAGATCGTGCAGGACACCGCCAGGCCGACGGCGCAGCCGCCGATGCCGGGCCCCTTGTTCAACCGGCCGATTCCGGCCGACCTCACCCTCGATCATTCCCGTGACATTCTTCTGACGGCGTTCGGCAAGGCCACCTTGACCGACCGTTATTTGATGCCGGGCGAAAGCTTCCAGGACATGTTCGCGCGGGTCTCCTGCGCCTATGCCGATGACGTGGCCCATGCCCAGCGTCTTTATGATGCGATGAGCCAGCTCTGGTTCATGCCCGCCACTCCGATTCTGTCGAATGGCGGCACCAAGCGGGGCCTGCCGATTTCCTGCTTCCTCAATGACGTCTCGGATTCGCTCGATGGCATTGTTGGCGTCTGGAACGAGAATGTGGCCCTGGCCTCCAATGGCGGCGGCATCGGCACCTATTGGGGCAAGGTCCGCTCCATCGGCGAAAAAGTGAAGACCGGCCAGACCAGCGGCATCATTCCTTTCATCCATGTAATGGACGGGCTGACTTTGGCGATTTCGCAAGGCTCGCTCCGCCGCGGCTCGGCGGCGGTCTATCTCGACATCACCCATCCGGAAATCGAAGAGTTCCTGGAGATCCGCAAGGCTTCCGGCGACTTCAACCGCAAGGGCCTCAATCTGCATCACGGCATCAACATCACCGACGAATTCATGCATGCCGTGCGCGACAACAAGATGTTCGGCCTCAAAAGCCCCAAGACCGGCGAAGTGCTGCGCGAGATCAACGCCCGCCAGCTCTGGCAGCGCATCATGGAGACGCGGCTTCAGACCGGCGAGCCCTACATCCTCAACATCGACGCGGTGAACCGCGCCTTGCCTAAGCATCAGCGCGAGCTGGGCCTTAAGGTTAACACCTCCAACCTTTGCAGCGAGATCACCCTGCCGACGGGGA
This sequence comes from Pseudomonadota bacterium, assembly GCA_018242085.1. Classification (GTDB taxonomy): domain Bacteria; phylum Pseudomonadota; class Alphaproteobacteria; order Micropepsales; family Micropepsaceae; genus Rhizomicrobium. The sequence continues at coordinate 11,322 of JAFECO010000698.1, read as the reverse complement.
TCGACCATACCGGCACCGACCGCACCGCGGTCTGCTGCCTGTCCTCGCTCAATATCGAAACCTGGGACCAGTGGGCCGAAGCCGAAGGCTTTGTCGAAGACGTGCTCAGGATGCTGGACAATGTGCTCACCAGCTTCATCGAGACCGCGCCGGACGGCATGGAGCGGGCCAAATATTCCGCCCTTCGCGAGCGTTCGGTGGGCCTGGGGGTGATGGGCTTCCACTCCTTCCTGCAGTCCAAGGGCATTCCCATGGAAAGCGCGATGGCCAAATCGTGGAATCTGCGCATCTTCAAGAAGATACGCCGGGAAGCTGATGCGGCGTCTTATATTCTGGCGGAGGAGCGGGGCGCCTGTCCGGATGCCGCCGAACGGGGCATGAAGGCCCGCTTCAGCCACAAGATCGCGATCGCGCCCACCGCTTCGATCAGCATCATCTGCGGCGGCACTTCGGCGTGCGTCGAGCCCATCCCGGCCAATGTTTACACCCACAAGACCCTGTCGGGCGCCTTCTCGGTGCGCAATCCCTATCTGCAGGAATTGCTGGCGTCGAAAGGCATCGACACTCCCGCAGTCTGGCAGTCCATCGTGGAGCATGAAGGCTCGGTGGCGCATCTGGAGGAGCTGACGGAAGACGAGAAGTCCGTGTTCCGCACCGGCTTCGAAATCGATCAGCGCTGGATCATCGAGCTGGCGGCCGACCGCACGCCCTATATCTGCCAGAGCCAGTCGCTCAATTTGTTCCTGCCCGCCGACATCAATAAGTGGGATCTCCACATGCTGCACTGGACGGCGTGGGAACGGGGGATCAAGAGCCTCTATTATTGCCGCTCCAAATCCATCAGCCGCGCCGGCTTCGCGGGCCAGCTGGAGAAAAAGGGCACCAAGGCCGTGGCGGAAACCCGCACCGATTATGAAGAGTGCCTGGCATGTCAGTAGATAGGAGCGTCCGCGCGAGCGGGAGCGACATTCAAATAAGCCGGCCCACGCGATATCGCGGAGACAGGTCATGACTCTGGACTTGGGAAAGGTCGATCCCCGCTCTTTGATCGGAACGGGCAAGGTGGGGTTGCTGACCTCCAGCGGCACCTATGATGTCGAGCGTTATCCCTGGGCCTATGAATGCTGGAAGCGCCAGCAGCAGACCCATTGGATGGGCGAGGAAGTGCCGCTGGGCGCCGACATCAAGGATTGGCAGTCCGGCCATCTCACCGATGCCGAGAAGGGGCTTTTGACCCAGATCTTCCGCTTCTTCACCCAGAGCGATGTGGAAGTAGGCGACAATTACCTCAAGCGCTACATCCCCATCTTCCAGCCCTTGGAAGTGCAGATGATGATGGCCGCCTTCACCAACATGGAGACGGTGCATATCGACGCCTATGCCTTGCTGCTGAAGACCTTGGGCATGCCCAAGACCGAGTTCGAAGCCTTCCGCGATTATGACGCAATGCGGGCCAAGGCCGATTACATGCACACTTTCGGCGTGAATACGGTGAGCGACGTGGCGCGTACCCTGGCCATGTTCGGCGCCTTCACCGAAGGCATGGCGCTGTTCGCCAGTTTCGCCATGCTTCTGAACTTCCCACGCCACAACAAGATGAACGGCATGGGCCAGATCGTCAGCTGGTCGGTGCGCGACGAAAGCCTGCATTGCGAAGGCATCACCAAGCTCTATCACGCCTGGAACGAGGAAACCGGTGCCGTCACCAAGACGGTGCGCGACGACATCATGGATGTCGCCAAGACCATGGTGGGCCTGGAAGAGCGTTTCGTCGATCTGGCCTTCAGCCTGGGCGAGATCAAGGGCATGACGCCCGCCGACATCAAGGCCTATGTCCGCTATATCGCCGATTGGCGTCTGACCCAGCTCAGGCTGTCGCCCGCATTCGGCAATTTCGAGGAAACCGAAAGCGGCTACAAACAGGTCAAAGCCCATCCGCTGCCCTGGCTGGTCGAGATTCTCAACGGGGTCGAGCACGCCAACTTCTTCGAGCAGCGCTCCACCGAATATTCCAAGGGTGCCACGGCTGGCTCCTGGGATGGTGATGGCGGCGTCTGGGAAGCATTCGACAAGCGCAATCGCCAAGCGGCGGAGTAGGCGCCTTTCCCTACGCGCCGGCCGGACGCAGCTTTTTCATCGCCTCCGGCATGGCCTCGGTATTCTGCGGCACGTAAAGCCGGGTGCGGCTCTTGAGGTGTGAAACACGGGTCACATCCATGCTGCGGGACAGCGCGCGCAGATAGAACAGCTCTTCCTTGCCGGCGATGTCGAAGCCGGCGAACTCTTTCTTGCCGTCCTGCAATTGCGCGTCCGTCACCGCGTCCTCGAACAGGGACGACCAGCTGGCCTCTTCCGAAGCGATGCCGGCACCTTCGTCGAACTGGATCTTCCGGCGATCCCGGATCAGGACGGGAAGGGCATCGGGATAGAGATCATAAATGGCCCGAAGCGGCTGCTTGCCACGCGGCAGGCCGTCGACCGTCTTCAGGAGCGCGCTGGCATCCAGGCCGCAGGCATACTCCACCAGCGCCAGATCCAGGAACGGCTCGCGGATTTCCAGTTCGAACCGCATCGAGCAGCGGTCCACCCGCTGCAGATTGGCCCGGTGCATCATGGAAAGGCATTGTTCCTGAACATTGCGGCCCAAGGCATTGCTCTGGGCGAAGACATGTTCCAAGGGGCCATAGCCGGCAAAGAGCTCGTCGGCGCCTTCGCCGCACAAGGCGACGCGATAGCCATCCTGATGGATGCGGCGTGAAATCAGATAGCCGTACAGGGCAGGGCGCACGATCGCCGGTTCAAAGGCTTCGGCGACAGCCGCCACGGTTTCCAGCAGCGGCAAGGTTTCGGCATTCTGTGCCTCGAACGGAATTTCCCGCATGTCCAGGCCCGTCATGTCCGCATAATGGCGGGCGTAGCGGATATCGGGCGCGTCGCGGCTGGCGATGATGTAGCCGGGCATGTCGGGCTGATGGCGGCGCGCGTAATGCATCATCAAGGTGCTGTCGATGCCGCCGCTGAACAGGGCCGCCGCCTTCAAGTCGGGCGGGATGCGGCTGCGCACCGCCTCGGCCAGAATCGCATCCAGCTTTTCCGGCGAGCCCATGCCCAGTTCGGCGGGCTGCGGCAGTTGGTAGAATTGACGGCAGAAATTGCGGGTCAGCAGATAACCGGGTGGCAGCAGCATCAACTCGCCTTCGGCGACGGTGTCCAGCAGGGGCTTGATTTCCGAGCAGAACAGAAAACCCGTGCCCGACTGGATCAGATAGAGTGGTTTGACCCCGAACGGATCGCGGGCGGCGAGAAATTCGCCGGTCGCGACATCGACGGCGACAAAGGCATACATGCCGACCAGCCGCTTGAGCGCCTGCGCGCCCCAGACCTGCAAGGCATTGGCCAGAACTTCGGTATCGCTTTGGGTGCGGAAGGGAATGCCCAACTGCTCCATCTCCCGGCGCAGTTCGGCATGGTTGTAGATTTCGCCATTCAATGAGACCAGCAGTCGTTCATCGAACGACGCCTGGGGCTGCGCGCCCTGGCGCGCATCCACGATGCGCAACCGGCGGGTGCACATGGCAACATTTTTAAGCGGCGTGACCAGAGGGTCGGTGACATCGCCCCGGTGCAGGATGCCCGCGATCAGGCTGCGGACGGCGTCGTCCGCGCCCTCCCAATTGACCGCAACCGCTATGCCGCACATGAAAATCCGCCCGGAAAAATGCCGGGTGAGGATAGGGAGGCAAGGTTAATGGCTGATAACCGTGATCAGCTGGTGGCCAGCGGCAATCCCTTTTCGCGCCAGGCCTTCAGCCCGCCATCCAGCGCGGCCGCCTGGGTATAGCCCAGCTCCCGCAACGTGGCGGCGGCCAGGGTGGAAATGTAGCCGAATTCGCAGCATACCAGGATGCGCCTGGTGGGATCGGGCAACTCGGTATTCACGCGCAGCTCCAGCTGGCCCCGGGGCAAATGCCGGGCGCCCGGAATATGGCCGGCGGCGAAGGCGTCTTTTTCCCGCACATCCAGCAGCACCAGTTCCAGATCGTTGCGGTTCACCCGCTCCGCCAATTCGGTCATGGAGATGAAGGCGATATTGGCGGCAGCGTCGGACAGCATCTGCGCCACGGTCTTGCCGCCGCTCATATTGGTGCGCAAGGCTTCTGTCAGATGGGTGGGCGCTTCCAGATTGAGGGTGCGCATCATGGCGACGAATTCGTCGCGATCCCGCTTCTTGAGCCGGGGATTGTCGGCGATCTCCGCCCCGATGGTGGAATGGCTGCGGCCTTTATAGTCGTGAGCAGGATAGACCTTCAGCACCGGATCCAGCTTCAGCAGCCGATTGAACAGGCTGTCATGCAAGGCTTCGGGGTCGCCGGTGGGAAGGTCGGTGCGGCCGGTGCCGCCGATCAAAAGCGTGTCGCCGGTGAAGACGCGGTCTTCCGCCACCACGCACATGGAATCGCGGGTATGGCCGGGGGTATGCATCGCCGTCAGCCGCATCTCGCCCACCCGCAGGATTTCTCCGTCGCAGAGCCGGAAATCGGCATAAGGCGCAGGCGACAGGCGATGGGTCACCACTTTGGCGTTCAAGACCCGGCCCAGCTCGCGGGCGGCGGAGAAATGATCGGCATGGGTGTGGGTGTCGAGGACATAGCGGATGCGCAAGCCGTCGCGCGCCGCCAGGCCCAGATAATGATCCATCTGCTTGAGATTGGGATCGATCAGAACGGCGGCATGGGTTTCGCCGCAGCCCATCAGATAGGACTGGCATCCACCAGTGGCGATCTGCTCGAAGATCATGCGCATACCCCTTGACCGAGTGTGCCAGAAAAAAACCTTCAAGGCGACCGGAGCGCCGCCCGGAAAATCTTGTCATGCTTCAAGGCATATTCGCGGGCCATGGCCTTGCGCCGGGTGCGGTGCTTTTCCGCATAAATAAGTGTCCAGCTCTGGCCGCGGGTGGATTTGGCGCCCCGCTTGCCCAGGCCGTTATGCTCGGCCAGCCGCCGTTCCAGGTCCAAGGTCCAACCGACATAGGTTCTGGTCCTGCCGGATTTGCTCGCCGTGATGAGGACATAGACGAAAGAGGGCATCGCTTTAGGTCCGCTATTTTTGCAGGGCTGGCAAGGCGTGGGTACGGGGTTGTCCCGCCGCCGCCGCCCTTCTATATGCTTGCCCAAGCAATGATTGCCTGCGCAATTATTGTCCCCATGGGAAACAAGGGCATGCGGCCTTTCTATCGCGCCAGCCATTACAATATGCGGAACTCGGTCGGCTATCTGGTCCGCCGGACCTCGAATCTGATGCTGCCGCAGCTGGAAGAATTGTTCGCGGATGCGTCCCTGACATTCTCGCAATGGACGGTGTTGATGGCCTTGCGCGAGTGGGGTCATTCCACTTCGGCAGAGCTGGCGCGGGATATTTGCCACGATGCCGGTTCTCTCACCCGGATTCTCGACGAATTGGAGCAGCGCGACCTGATCGCCCGCACCCGCAGCGAAACCGACCGGCGGGTGGTTGCGCTCAGCATGACGCCCCAGGGCCTGGCGCTGGTGGAAACCTTGCTGCCCCGGGTGGTGGCGCATTGGAACGAACTGCTTGGCGATTTCAGCCATCTGGAGATCAAGCAGCTGATCAAATTATTGACCCGGCTGACCCAGGCGGCCGAAGGCAAGCGCGATGCGCTGAATGCGCGTGGCCGCAAGCGACAGGACAAGCCGAACGGACGGGCGGACAGTCCCGGACCCCGTCATCGGCGGGGACATCATCCATGAAAATGACCGCTGCTCTTTTATCCGCGCTGCTGCTGTCGGCCTGCGTTTCGGCGCCGCCGACCACGCCGCAGGCCACCCAGATCGCGCCGCAAAGCCTCGGCCTCTCCGGCGAAGCGGGACCGCGTTTCGGCGACCAATGGTGGAAAGCCTTCAACGATCCGCAGGTCGACCGCCTGGCCGAACTGGTCCTGTCCGGCAATCCCACTTTGCAAGGTGCGCTGGCGCGCATCCGCGCCGCCCAGGCGCAATTGTCGGGCGCGCGCGCCGACGACCGGCCGCAAGTGGCGCTGGACGGCCAGGAACAGCGGCTTCTGTTCAGCAAGGATTACATCATTCCGCCGCCCTTCGGAGGGTCCTATCAATGGTACGGCCAGGTCGTCACCAATCTGAGCTGGAATCTGGATTTCTGGGGCAAGCAGGCCGCGATCATCGCTCGCGCCAAGGATAGCGCCATGGCGGCGTCGCTCGATGCGTCCGCCGCCCGGCTGGCCCTGTCGGGCGCCTTGGCGCAGAGCTACATCAATCTGCTTCTGGCCTATCAGGAAAACGACATCGCGCTTCAGACCGTGTCGGAGCGCCAGGATATTCTCCGGCTCACCCAAGGCCGGTTCAATGCCGGGTTGGAAAGCGCCAGCGCCGTCGAACAGGCCAAGGCGCTCCTGGCGCTGGCGCGGGCCGATGTGAAGCGCACCGCGGCGGCCCGCGACTTGAATGTGCATGCCATCGCCGCATTGACCGGGCAGGGGGCCGCCGCCTATGCGGCGATCACGCGGCCCGCGCCGCATCTCGACACCGCTCTGCCGCTGCCCACGGTCCTGCCCGCCGATCTTCTGGCGCGCCGGCCCGATGTCTTGGCGGCTCAGGCCCGGATCGAGGCCGCCACCAAAGGGCGCGAGGCGGCGCATGCGGATTTCTATCCCAATATCAATCTCACCGCCTTGGTCGGCTTTCAGGCGATCGGACTGTCCAATCTTCTGACCGGCGATTCCTTCACCTATGGCGCGGGGCCCGCGATCCATCTGCCGATCTTCGATGCCGGCAAGATCCGCGCCCGTTATGCCGGCGCCACCGCCGAGCTTGACGCCGCCATCGCCGACTATAACGGCACGGTTCTCTCAGCCGTGCGCCAGACCGCCGACGCCATGACGCAGGTGCAGAGCCTGGAAAGCCAGCGCGCCGATCAGCAGGACGCGCTCGACAGCGCCACCCGCGCCCTGGCGCTGGCGGAGAGCCGCTACAAAAGCGGATTGTCGGACCAGATCCCCATGCTCAATGCCGAAAGCACCTTGCTGACCTCGCGCCAGCAGATGGCAGGCCTGATCGCCAACGCCACCATCCAGCGCGTCACCCTGCTGCTATCGGTGGGCGGCGGTTTCAATCCGCCCGCGCCGGACGCGGATGCCTTCACAGCGGCCACGGCCGCGAATTCTCAGACCAATACTGCCAAGGACTGACGCCATGAGCGATGCCAGCAACAGCAACAACAATTCCCGCCGCCAGCGCGGCTTCCTGATCTTCGGCGCGGTCATCGTGATCGCCGCGCTGGCCTATGGCGCTTACTGGTTTTTCGACGCCCGCTTCTATGAGACCACGGACGATGCGTATGTCAGCGCCAATATCGTGGCCGTCACCAGCCGCGAAAATGCGACGGTGATGGCCTTGCATGTGGACAATACGCAATCGGTAAAGCGCGGCCAGCTTCTGCTGGAGATGGATCCGTCGGTGGTGAACGTGAATCTGGCCTCGGCCGAAGCCAACCTGGCGCGCGCCATCCGTTCGGTGAAAGGCGAATTCTCCCGCGCCCAAAGCTCCGGCGCCCAAGTGGCGCAGGCGGAAGTGGCGTTGTCCCTGGCGCGCACCGATTATCAGCGCCGCCAGCAGGCGGCCAAGGACGGCGCGGTTTCGGCCGAAGAGTTGGCCCATGCCCGCGACAATGTCCGCGCCGCGGAAGCCGCGGTCGCTTCGGCCCAGGGCGGGCATCAGCAAAGCCTGTCCCAGATCGCCGGAACCGATGTCGCCAACAATCCGGACGTGCTGTCGGCGGAAGCCAGCCTTCGCTCGGCTGTGATCGCGCAGAGCCATATGCGCATCGTCGCGCCGGTCGACGGCGTGATCGCCCAGCGCACGGTGCAAGTCGGCCAGCAGGTCGCGGCCGGCACGCCGCTTCTGGCGGTGGTTTCGCTCAGCAATGTCTGGGTCGATGCAAATTTCAAGGAAGGCCAGCTGCAGGACATGCGCATCGGCCAGCCCGTCACCGTCAATGCGGACATTTATGGCGGCAAAGTCACTTATCGCGGCAAGATCGAAGGCCTGGGCGCGGGATCGGGCAGCGCCTTTGCCTTGCTGCCGCCCCAGAATGCCAGCGGCAACTGGATCAAGATCGTGCAGCGCGTGCCCGTCCGCATCGCGCTCGATCCTGAGGATGTGGCGGCGCATCCCTTGCGCGTGGGCCTGTCGGTGAGCGTCAGCGTTTCGGTCAAGGATACGTCCGGGCCGCAAGTGACCTCGCAGGTCGGCGCGGGATCGACCAAAGCCGATCTGGGCGATGATGCCAACGCCAAGGCGGACGCGATCATCGCCCGCATCCTGGCCGAGAACGGCGCAACCGAGGCCAGGGCTCGCAAATGAGTGCCGCCAATCCGGACGGCGCGATTGCCCGCACCGAACCGCCGCCCATGCAGGGCGCGTCGCTGGCGATCACGGCGCTGGCGCTGGCGCTGGGCACTTTCATGCAGGTGCTGGATTCGACCATCGCCAATGTTTCCTTGCCCACCATCGCGGGCAATCTGGGCGTCAGCACCAATCAGGGTACCTGGGTCATCACCAGCTTCGCGGTGGCCAACGGCATCGGCGTGCCGCTCACCGGCTGGCTGATGGGCCGTTATGGCGTGGTGCGCACTTTTGTTTTTTCGGTGATCGCTTTCACGGTCGCGTCTTTTCTCTGCGGCATCGCCTGGAATCTGTCGTCGCTGATCTTCTTCCGGGTTCTGCAGGGCGGGACCTCGGGACCGATGATCCCCGGCTCGCAGGCGCTTCTGATCTCGATCTTTCCGGCCCATAAGCGGGCGACGGCGCTGGGCATCTGGGCCATCACCACCTTGGTGGCGCCGATCTGCGGTCCGATCCTGGGCGGCTATATTTCCGACAATTATCATTGGGGCTGGATCTTCCTCATCAATGTGCCGGTGGGATTGATCGTGGCCTTCCTGGCCTGGCGCATGCTGGAAAGCCGCGAGACGCCGACCCGCAAGCTGCCGATCGACACGGTGGGGCTGGGCCTTCTGATCGTCTGGGTGGGCACGCTGCAGATCATGCTGGACAGCGGCAAGGATGCGGACTGGTTTTCCTCCACCACCATCGTAATCGAGGCCATCATCACCGTGGTCTTCTTTGTCGCCTTCCTGATCTGGGAATTGACCGAAGCCCATCCCATCGTGGATTTGTCGCTGTTCAAGAACCGGAACTTCGCGCTGGGCACCGTGGCGTTCTGCTTAGGGTATGCGGTGTTCTTCGCCAACAATCTGTTGATGCCGTTATGGCTGCAGACTCAGATCGGCTACACCGCCACCTGGGCGGGGCTGGTGGCGGCGCCGACCGGCGTCATCGCGGTTCTATTGACGCCCTTCACGGCGCGGATGATGGCGCGCGTCGATGCCCGCCTCATCGCTTCCCTGGCATTCGTCGCCTTCGGCGTTTCCTATCTGATGCGGGCGGGCCTTACCGCCGATGCCAGCTTCTTTGCCTTCATGCTGCCATTGCTGGTGCAGGGGATCGCCATGGCGACCTTCTTCCTGGCGATGATCACCATCCTCCTGGATGGCGTTTCGCCGCCGCGCATTCCCATGGCGTCGGGCCTGTCCAACTTCACGCGCATCACCGCGGGCGGCTTTGCCGCTTCCATGGTCACGACCTTGTGGGACCGGCGCGAAGCCTTTCATCAAGCCCGGATGGCCGATCTCACCACCAGCTTCAATCCCGCGCTCACCCAGGCCTTGGCGGGATTGCACCGGCTGGGATTTCCGGATCTCGGCGCCAAGGCTTCGATCATCCGCGTCATGACCAGCCAAGCTTATCTCCTGGGCGCCAACGATATTTTCTGGGCGTCCGGCTGGTCCTGTTTCATCCTGATCGGCATGGTGTGGCTCTGCCGCAAAGCCAAATCGGGCGGCGGCGCGCCAGTTGCTGCCGACTAACTTCTCGAACCACATACAGGCTTTCTTCCCCCGCATGGCGAAGCCATTGGCGGGGGAAGATGTCTGCTAGGCCGCTTGCGGCCGTGGCAGACAGATGGGGGCAAAAGAATTGACTCGAATCAGTAGCCACGCGCAGATCGATCATGGGCCGCATGCCTTTGATTCGCCGTTCGCGCCGGGGTGCAGTCCGATGGGGGATTTGCGCGGGCGCGATTGCATTGGCGATCGGTCCATTCACGGTTTCCGGGGCTGGCGGAATTTCGCTTCCGTTCGCGACCAGTGAAGCCTTGGCGGCGGACGCGACGCCTTTTTCGTCCGGGCCGGATGTGATGTATCCCGATGGCCTGCGCGCCAGCCGGCCGCACACGGCGATGTCTGTTTCCGTTCCCCCCGAACAAGGCATCGGCGCCGCGCAGCAGGCGAATATCCCCGCCATCGCGATCTGCATTGATGACATGGGCGGCGATGCCGGCGGCACGGCGAAGGCCATGACGCTTCCATCGGATGTGACGCTTTCCTTTCTGCCTTATGCCGCCGCGACGCCGGCGCTGGCGCTCCAGTCCAAGGAAATGGGCCACGAAGTCCTGGCGCATGTGCCGATGGAGCCGATCGGGCCCAGCGACCCCGGTCCCAAAGCCCTGAAAATCGGTGCCACGGACAATGCGGAGCGCCTGGCCTGGGCGCTGGCGCGCGTTCCCGGCCTTTCCGGCATCAACAATCACGAAGGCAGCAAATTTTCCGGCGATGCCGCATCGCTGGTTCCGGTGGTTCAGATGCTGTCGGAAAAGCGGCTGTTCTTTTTCGATTCCCGCACCATCGGCCGGTCCCAGATCGTGCGGGTGTCGCACCAGCATGGCGTGGAAAGTGCCGGCCGCGATGTCTTCCTGGATAACGTGCTGACGGATGGGGCGGTCAAGGCGCGGTTGAACGAGCTGGCCGACAAGGCGAAAAAATCCGGCATCGCCATCGCGATCGGTCATCCGCATGGTGTCACCTTGCGCGTTCTGGCGGCCTGGCTGGCGGAAGATCACGGCGTCCGGCTGGTGCCGGTGTCCGAGGCGATCCGGATGAAGACCGAACGCTCCCAACTGCTCGCGGCGCGCTGAGCCGCGCTACTGGCCTTTTCGAGCGGAGGAGGCGAAGCGCACGGCTTCTTCCGCCGCGGCCATCAGAGCCCGCGCCTTGTTCACGGTTTCCTGATATTCGGCTTCGGGCTCGCTGTCCGCGACCACACCGCCGCCCGCCTGGACATACATCATGCCGTCCTTGACCAGCGCGGTGCGCAGCACGATGCAGGTGTCCATCGATCCGTCGGCCGCGAAATAGCCCACCGCGCCGCCATAAGGCCCGCGTTTTTC
>JAFECO010000697.1 GCA_018242085.1 Pseudomonadota bacterium | reverse complement strand
TCCAGCTCGCTGTAGCACTCATAGGGCTGGCTGCGGCGCAAGTCCCATTTCACGCCGGTGGAGCGCAGCATCACGCCGGACATGCCCCACATTTCGGCCTCGGCGCGGTTGACCACGCCGATATCGACATTGCGTTGCTTGAAGATGCGATTCTCGGTGAGGAGATTTTCGATATCGTCCAGCACCTTGGGGAAATGCTCGCAGAATTTGTAGATGTCGGCGGCAAGGCCGGGCGGCATGTCCTGATGGACGCCGCCGGGGCGGAAGAAGGCCGCATGCATGCGGCTGCCGCTGATGCGCTCATAGAACACCATCAGCTTTTCGCGCTCCTCGAAGCCCCAGAGCGGCGGCGTCAACGCGCCCACGTCCATCGCCTGGGTGGTGACGTTGAGGAGATGATTCAGGATGCGGCCGATTTCCGAATAGAGCACGCGGATATACTGGCCGCGCTTGGGCACTTCGAGGCCCAACAGCTTCTCGATCGCCAGGCAGAAAGCATGTTCCTGGTTCATCGGCGCGACATAGTCGAGCCGGTCGAAATAGGGGATCGCCTGCAGATAGGTCTTGTGCTCGATCAGCTTTTCGGTGCCGCGATGCAGAAGGCCGATATGGGGATCGACGCGGGTGACGATTTCGCCGTCCAGGTCCAGGATCAGGCGCAGCACACCATGGGCCGCCGGATGCTGGGGCCCGAAATTCAGCGTCATCTGCGCGTCTTCCGCCGGTCCGTTCGACGTTTCGGCGGGGATGGTCTCAAGCGTTACTTGATTCACGGCTTCTTCCCCGTGTCGGCGGCGGGCGCCGCCTTTTCGTCGCCCGGCAGGATGTGCGGCGCACCTTCCCAGGGCGACATGAAATCGAAATCGCGGAATTCCTGCACCAGCTGCACCGGCTGGTAGACCACCCGCTTCAGCTCCTCGTCATAGCGCAGCTCGACATAGCCGGTGAGCGGGAAATCCTTGCGCAGCGGATAGCCGGAAAAACCGTAATCGGTGAGGATGCGGCGCAGATCCGGATTGCCGGAAAAGGCGATGCCGTACATGTCGAAGGCTTCGCGCTCGAACCAGCCCGCGGCCGGATAGAGCCCGATGCAAGACGGCACCACCTCGCCCTCGCCCGCCATCACCTTGACGCGGATGCGCCTGTTCCTGGTCAGCGACAGCAGATGGTAGACCACGTCGAAGCGCTTCTCGCGCTTGGGCCAGTCATTGCCGCAGACATCGACCAGAATCTTGAATTCGCAGTCCGCATCGTCGCGCAGATGCGCCAAGACAGCGACAATCTGATCGACCGGCACGCTCAGGGTCAGTTCGCCCGCGGCAAGCTTATGCCCGCTGAGAGCCGCTCCCAGCTTGCCCACAAGCGCTTCTGCAAATTGGCCAAGATCCGACATCAGCGCTCGATCGTTCCGGTGCGGCGGATTTTCCGCTGCAGCAAGAGAATGCCATAGACCAGGGCTTCCGCGGTGGGTGGGCAACCCGGCACATAAATATCCACCGGCACGATGCGATCGCAGCCGCGGACCACGGCATAGGAATAGTGATAATAACCACCGCCATTGGCGCAGGATCCCATCGAGATCACATAACGCGGCTCCGGCATCTGGTCGTAAACCTTGCGCAGCGCGGGGGCCATCTTGTTGGTCAGGGTCCCGGCCACGATCATCACGTCAGACTGGCGCGGCGAGGCGCGCGGCGCAAAGCCGAACCGCTCCAGATCGTAGCGGGGCATCGAGGCCTGCATCATCTCGACGGCGCAGCAGGCCAGGCCGAAGGTCATCCACATCAAGGACCCGGTGCGGGCCCAGTTGATCAGGCTTTCGGCGCTGGTGACCAGGAAGCCCTTGTCGGCCATCTCCTGCTGCAGCGCCTTGAAATAAGGATCATTGTCGGTGATCTGGGGCGCGCCGCCTTCGACCCCGGCGCGGCCCGCGGAACCGGCCGGCATGGTTTTGGAAGGAATGATCACTCCCATTCGAGCGCTCCCTTCTTCCATTCATAGATGAAGCCCACCGTCAGCACCCCCAGGAACGCCATCATCGACCAGAAGGCAAAAAGGCCCGTCGCGCCCAAGGTGATGGCCCAGGGGAACAGGAATGCCACTTCCAGGTCGAAAATGATGAACAGGATGGCGACCAGGTAAAAACGCACATCGAATTTCATGCGCGAGTCCCCGAAAGCGGGAAAGCCACATTCATAGGCGGACAGTTTTTCCGGATCCGGCTTGGACGGCGCGATCACCAGCGGCAACACGATCAGGGCCGTGCCCAGCACGATCGCGATCCCCAGAAAGACCAGGATCGGCAGATACTCGAGAAGCAATTTTTCCATGCCGTCCCCAAACGTCATCGCACAGGAACGGCTGGCGCGTGTGCGCCGTCGTCAGGCCGGACCTTGTTATTTCGCGGGCGCAGTATAGGCAGGCACTGAAGCCGCGCAACGCGGGTTTAGCGGAAGATTCGCGGCGACAGAACAGGAATTTTCGAGGCCTCAATCCACACCACAGCAGAAGGCATCCGCGCCGGAAATGCGGGGCAAAATGGCGATGGAAACATTGGACTCTAGTTGCGATCCATTCTTATTTGAAAGGATCCGGACCGATGGATCGGCCGCCCGATGCACCGGGAGCAACGGTCTTTCCGGAAAGGCCATTTCCATTGGGGAAATGGCGGGAGCGACGGGGCTCGAACCCGCGACCTTCGGCGTGACAGGCCGACACTCTAACCAACTGAGCTACGCCCCCGCATGGTTCCGCCAAAGCGGTCCCGCGAAGGGGGCCGATGTAGGGCGGCCACACCCCCCAAGTCAAGCGAGCTCTAGGGAAGAAATGGCGACCTGCCCGGAGGCGGCCCCCCTTCGCCATCGGGACGGCCGCGCCGGCCCTGCTCCGGCGGTTCGGCGGGCGGCGTGCCATTTTGCATTCCCGGCCGCGCGGCGCGCGGATTGAATTCCTGCGGCGTGATCTTGCCGTCGCCATTGCGGTCGAGTTGATCGAACAGCGAATAGGCGGCGGCGGAATATTCGCGAAAATCGACACAGCCATCCTGGTTCCAATCCTGAATCGGCGTCGCGGAAGATTGATCGGCGGCGATGCGCGCCTGATTGATCTCATCCACCTGATCGGGCGTCAGGCATCCGCTGTGTTTCGTATCCAGCGCGGCGAACTCAGCCTTTAGCCCCGCGACCAGTTCCTCGCGCGTCAAAGTGCCGTCATGGTTGGAATCATATTTGAGCAACAGCGCATTTTGTCCCCCATGATAATTCTCGTCACGCGGCGCGACGGTGGGATAAGGGCTCCAGCGCGGGCCAGACGGTTTGGAGGAACCGCAAGCGGCAAGCAGCGCCACCAGACCTAGCGCGGACAAACGGACAAATCGCAACGGGAACTCCTATGACAGGCCGGTCTCGCGAATGTCGCGAGATTTACAAATACAGCGTTACCGATTTGTCGCACCCTTTCATCCCCGGATTGTGATTAAATCCACGAATAGGAATTGGTGGGGAAACGAGATGGATGACATACCCTGGTATGCCGAAGCCTCGTTGCGCGCGCCAGGACGCGTCTATTGCGCGGGAAGCCTGGCCCAATGCGTCCGCAAATGGCAGCGGCTTCCGGAAATCGATCAGAGCTCGGCCTATATCAATCTGGCCAAGGCGTTCGGCGGGCGGGTGACGCTCGACCGCGAGTATGTCGTGGCGCTGGCCGCGCATGACGATTTGCGCAAGATCTGAGCGCCGGCCCGGCGCGGATTTACCAACCCTCTAAGCACAAGCTGCCCTCACCCGCCGGGATGGCGTAAATTCTCCGTCGGTGCCGCGGCAAAGACAGCCGCGCCGATGGGATGGAGGAACGCATGGCCAGGACGGGCTTGATAACCGCCGGATTTGCCCTGTCGGCCGTCCTGGTGCTGGCGGCGTCCTGCGATGCGGCCCCGCCCCGGGCCTCCAAGACCATGGTCCCGCCCAAAGCCGAAATAGTCACCCAGGCGGCGGTCGTCGTACCCAAGCCGAGGCCCGATCCGGCTGCCGGCGCGCACAAAACCCAGTCCGCCCGCACGGCCCGCCACGCCCGGCATGGCGGAAGCCTGGCGCGCAATTCCCGGACCTATCGTTATGCCGACAGCCGGCCGATGAGCGGCCCGGTTTATGAGGCCGGTCGCGGCCAACCGCCGGGCACGGGTTGCGACGAAGCCTGCCGCTATCGCGCCTGGCTCAAGGACTATGATGCCTGGTACCGGACCTATGGCGGGCGTTACGCCGAATATCCGCCACCGCCGCCATCATCCGCCGGCAATCGCGATTGGCCGCGAACGGCGTACCGGCCTGATCAACCCGACGCCTGGAGCGCACGTGACCGGCTTGATCCCTGGCATGGCTATGACGGCCATGACGGCCCGCAAAACGGCTATTGATCCGAACCGCCCTTTCAGACCGCGGGCTTCTGCATCGCGGGCGGCGGCCGCCGCAGCCGGCCACCACATTCGCACGTGATCTGAAGCCCCTCCACCACCCGCAATAGCTCCTGCGGATAGGAATATTGGCTGCCGCATCGGATGCAGAACAGATCGCAAGGTGCCGGATCATCCACCTGGTGCATTTCCTCCAGCTTGCGGTTCGCCAGCTCGGCGCGGACATTCGCCGTGATCGCATCCGCCCCGATTTCTTGCGCGAACCGCTTCAGCTCATCCGGCTCCAGCACCACGCGGGTCAGCTTCTGCCCCGCCGAATGCATGACATTGAACATGCGCTCGGCGCGCTCCTGCCACTGCTCGTAGGAATCCTTCAGGTCGCTGCCGGGCAGGCTCTGGATGCGCGGATAGCTGTCGCGCCGGAACCAGGGCACGCCGATCATGCGCGGGGACTGAACCATTGGGTCTCTCGGCGGCGGAATCACGATCCTGCGGCCTATTTTGCCTCGCCGTTTCTTTCTCAAACCCGTGAGCGGGAAGGACAATTTTCATAAAAAAGCAGCCTACCCCCAAGGGCCGGACGGCCGGGCAAGCCCCACAGGCCGGCCAAGGCGGCCCCCGTCAAGCCCGAATTTCGCACTGCCAGCCGCCGGCCAGAGGGTGGCAATATCCATTGAGATGCCAATGGCGGGACCTATAGTCGCCGCGACAGCCAATAAAGGGAGGTAACATGAGCCATACGGGGAAATGCTTCTGCGGCGCCGTGGAACTGGAAGTGACCGGATCGCCCGAAGCGATGGGCTATTGCCATTGCGAATCCTGCCGCTCCTGGTCGGGCGGACCGGTGAATGCTTTCAGCCTTTGGAAGCCCGACGCCGTGAAAGTGAAGAAGGGCGCGGAGCATATCGCGACCTTCCAGAAGACGCCGATGAGCCAGCGGCAATATTGCGCCAAATGCGGCGGTCATCTGATGGCCAATCATCCCCCGCTGGGGATGGTGGATGTATTTGCCGCGACCATCCCCACTTTGGAATTCGCGCCGGGCGTTCATGTCAATTATGGCGAAACCGTCCTTCGGATTCGCGACGGGCTGCCCAAGCTCAAAGATTTCCCCGCCGAATTCGGCGGCTCCGGCGAAATGGTTCCGGAATAGAAAAAGGGGCCGGTGCGAACCGGCCCCTTTTTTTTCATCGCGAGCGCAATTCAGTTCGGCTTGGCGGCCGGCTTGTAATCGGTCTTGTTGGTGCCGGGACGGCAATGGCCGTCGATATAGGCGCCCGATTCAATCCGGATGTCCTGATGGATCACATCGCCGGACATGTGTGCGGTGCTGGTGAGAATGACTTTCTTGGCTTCGATCTTGCCTTCGATGGTGCCCGCCAGCTCGACGGTCTGGCCATAGACCGAACCCTTGACCTTGGCGCCGTTGCCGACCGTGACGCCGACACCATGAATATCGCCTTCGACTTCGCCATCGATGCGGATGTCCTCAGTGCTTTCCAGCTGGCCGGTGATTTTGAGCGCCTTGCTGATGACCGAGGGGCCGGCGCTTTTTGCCGCCGACAGATCGGGCGCGGGCGCCGGTACCGGCTGGACGGGCTTCGGCGCCTGGGCGACGGATGCCTGTGTGACGTCACGGGGTTTGTCTGGGGCGCTCACGCTGGTCTCCTTGTTGTCGTTGCGGTTGAACATGCTCATTGCCTGGCCTCCGGTAAAGTTTCGAGCGTTTCAAAGTAGCTGGGTGGACGCCACGGCATGCGCGCGTCGATCCGTGCGCCTTTTGCGACGGTGATGGTGTTGTGGAAGATGCGGCCATTGACTTCGGCGCCGCTGTCCAAGGTGACATTCAAGGCGAAGATCCGGCCTTCCATGCGGCCTTCGATATGCACGTCGCGGGCGATCACATCGCCTTCCAGATAGCCGCCCGGACCCACCACCAGGCGGTCGGCGCAAATCTGCCCGCGGACATTTCCATAAATCTGCAATTCGCCGTCGCTTTCCAGGTCGCCGTTGACGGTTATGGCCTTGGAGAGGTGTGACAGGGGCGCGGCTGCGCTTCCCTCCGCGCGAGGCGGTCTAAGCAGCCGCCGGGACGGCGCAGCGGACATCACTGTACCCATAAGGTTCCATTCTCGGAGCCCCCGGCCCCTGAATCGATATTGGCCGCATATGTCGGACCCTGCAAGCCGGGCGTGCCACGGCTGCGGAACCTAAGGCTTGTCGTTATCAAAATATGAATTGGTGGGCGGTGACGGGCTCGAACCGCCGACCCTATCGGTGTAAACGATATGCTCTACCAACTGAGCTAACCGCCCAAGGCCCCACGATACAGAGGCCGCGCCTCATAACATATCGCCCCGAAGAGCCAAACCCTGCCTGGTTCGAGCTTTCAGTCCGAACCGAGGACGAACTGGTTGCCCTCGGAATCCTTCATGATCGCGAAGGTCCCCCAGGGCTGCTTGGCGGGTGGCGAGATGAATTCCACGCCCCGCTCGGAAAGCTGCCGGAAGGTGGCCTCGACATCGTCGCAGGCGAGCGAGCAGTTCATCCTGGTGCCGACCCGCCCCTCCTCGCCGTCCATGGTGAACAGCACCAGCCGGGTTTCGGCCTTGCCCATTCTGAGCTCGATCCAGCGCCGCCCCGGCCCCATCTGTTGATCGGTCGCCACCTTGAAGCCCAGCTTCTCGGTATAGAATTTGAGCGCCCGGTCCTGGTCGGCGACGGGCACACTCATGAATTTCAGATGCGTGATCATTCGGCCCTCCCTTTGGTCGCGGCTCCGGACGGAGTTGGTAGCGCCGGCGTGCCAACCGCACACACGTTCCTGGAGCCGCTCCGAGACTGCAAAGCGTGGCCTTGCACTGGCAAGCATCCCAGCGCTTACTATAGCAATGGTTCGCAAAGCGCCGCCGGACGATTATGTGGTGGAAACGCTCCTGCCCGATCTGGTGGGGCATGACCGCGCGCCGTCCGCGTTTCTGATCTTCCTCAAGCTCTGGCACATGAGCGGCGGGCCCGGCCGCGGCGCGGCGGCGAGCCTTTCCACCCTGGCAGTGGAAACCGGATTGTCCAAATCCTCGGTGCAGGCGGCGTTGCGCCATTTGCGCAGGCGCGGCTACATCACCAGCCGGCGCGCATCGCCCACGGCCATTCCGGTTCACGCCGTTCATGCGCCCTGGCGGGGCCGGAGCGGAAACTAGTTCAGAGAATCCTTCAGCTGTTTACCCGCGCGGAAGCGCGGCTGCTTGGACGGCTTGATGGTGATCTCTTCACCGGTCTGGGGATTGCGCCCCTTGCCGCCGGCGCGCGTGGCGACCACGAACACGCCGAAACCGGTCAGGCGCACTTCATCGCCCGCTTTGAGCGACGCCGCGATCAGGTCGAACACGCCATCCACGGCCTTGGCCGCGTCATTCTTCGGCAGGCCCGTGTGATCGGCCAGCTTCTGGATGAGATCGTTCTTGTTCACGAGTGACTCCTTTTCGCGCGATTCGTCCCGCTGCCCTGGGAGTCTAGGGGCGGGGGATAAGGCTTGCCAAGGTGAAAAGTCGCGGAATTTGGGGGTTTTTGCCTTGATTCCGCCCATAAAGGCAGGGCCCGGAGAGGTCTCCGGGCCCTTTTGAGAGGCTCTAATGGGTGATCAGGGGGTCCGGGTCGCCTTCTTCCAGCGCGACCCTGGGGACCACGGGGGCCTCTGGCTCGCTCCAATCGATGGCTTCCGGCTCACGCACCAGCGCCACTTTCAGGACCTCGCCCATGGTGGCAACGGGAACGATCTTTATCCCGGACTTCACATTGTCTGCCACTTCGGCCAGATCCTTTTCATTCTCCTTGGGGATGATCACGGTGGTGATCCCTGCCCTCAGCGCCGCCAGAAGCTTTTCCTTCAAACCGCCGATGGGTAGAGCACGGCCACGCAAGGTGACCTCGCCCGTCATCGCCACATCGCGGCGGATCGGAATGCCGGTCAGAACCGAAACGATGGAGGTCGCCATCGCCAGCCCGGCGGACGGACCATCCTTGGGCGTGGCGCCTTCGGGCACATGGACATGGATGTCCACCTTGTCGAAGGTGGGCGGCTTGATGCCGAAGGTGGTCGCCTTGGAGCGGACATAAGACCGCGCCGCGTCGATCGATTCCTTCATCACATCGCCCAGCTTGCCGGTGGCCTGGAAGCGCCCCTTGCCGGGCAGCATCACCGCTTCGATGGTGAGGGTCTCGCCGCCGACTTCGGTCCAGGCCAGGCCCGTGACCACGCCGACCTGATCCTCGCCTTCGATCTCGCCATAGCGGTATTTGCGGACGCCCGCATAATCGCCCAAATTTTCCGGCGTGACTTCCACCGACTTGGCCTTGTTGGACATGATCTCCTTCACGGCCTTGCGCGCCAGGTTGGCGATCTCGCGCTCGAGATTGCGCACGCCTGCCTCGCGGCTGTGATAGCGGATCAGGTCACGCAGGCCCGCATCGGTGATCTTCCATTCCTCGTCCTTCAGGCCATGCGCCGCCATTTCCTTGGGGATCAGGTGGCGCTTGGAAATCTCGACCTTTTCATCCTCGGTGTAGCCGGGGATGCGGATGATCTCCATGCGGTCCATCAGGGGCTGCGGCATGCGCAGGCTGTTGGCCGTGGTGACGAACATCACGTCCGAAAGATCGAAATCGACTTCCAGATAATGGTCGTTGAACGAGGAGTTCTGCTCCGGGTCCAGCACCTCCAGCAACGCTGAAGACGGATCGCCGCGATAATCGGCGCCTAGCTTGTCGATCTCGTCGAGCAGGAACAGCGGATTGGCGGTCTTGGCCTTCTTCATCGACTGGATGATCTTGCCGGGCATCGAACCGATATACGTGCGGCGGTGACCGCGGATCTCGGCTTCGTCCCGCATGCCGCCCAAGGACATGCGCACGAACTCGCGGCCCGTCGCCTTGGCAATGGACTTGCCCAGCGAGGTCTTGCCCACGCCCGGCGGACCCACCAGGCACAGGATCGGACCCTTGATCTTGCCCACGCGGCTCTGCACCGCGAGATATTCCAGGATGCGCTCCTTGACCTTCTCCAGACCATAATGGTCGTCGTTGAGAACGGCCTCGGCGGCGGCGATGTCCTTCTTGACCTTGGACTTCTTGCCCCAGGGCAAGGACAGCAGCCAGTCGAGATAGTTGCGCACCACGGTGGCTTCGGCGCTCATCGGCGACATGGAACGAAGCTTCTTCACTTCGGCCATCGCCTTTTCGCGCGCTTCCTTGCTGAGCTTGGTCTTGCGGATGCGGTCTTCCAGCTCGTTCATCTCGTCGCGGCCTTCTTCGCCTTCGCCGAGTTCCTTCTGGATCGCCTTCAACTGCTCGTTCAGGTAATATTCGCGCTGGGTCTTTTCCATCTGGCGCTTGACCCGCGAACGGATCTTCCGCTCGACCTGCAGCACGCCGATCTCGGCTTCGATCAGGGAGAGAACCTTCTCCAGCCGCTCGGTGGTGGACAGGGTTTCGAGCAGGCTCTGGCGGTCGGAGATCTTCACCGACAGGTGCGCCGCCACGGAATCGGCCAGCCGCGCGGGATCATCGATCGCCGCCACCGCCGCCAAAGTCTCGGACGGGATCTTCTTGTTGAGCTTGATATATTGCTCGAAGTTGGTCTTCACCGTGCGCAGCAGGGCTTCGCTTTCGCGGGCGGGCGGTCCTTCTTCGTTGATCTTCTCGATCGTGGCCTGGAAGAAATCGGTGCGGCCGGTGAAGCCGGTGACGCGGGCGCGCCCCTTGCCTTCGACCAGCACGCGCACGGTCTGGTCGGGCAGCTTCAGGAGCTGCAGCACGGTCGCCAGGGTGCCGATATTGTGCAGGCCATCGGGTGACGGATCGTCTTCGGCCGCCACTTTCTGGGTCAGCAGCAGAATCTGCTTCTCGTCATTCATCACTTCTTCGAGCGCGCGCACGGATTTCTCGCGGCCCACAAAGAGCGGCACGATCATGTGGGGGAAGACCACGATGTCGCGCAGCGGCAGGACCGGCGCGACATTGGCGCCCGATTCACCCGCTTGGGTATCTTCAGTTTTCTTCACGGCGTCGTCCGCCATTTTCCTACTCCTGCCGGCCAGCCCGCCGGTTTGAAACGAACCGCCCAGACGTGGCGCGGTCCTGAATGAAAGAGCCGCCCAACTCCCCTTAACAGGCCGACTCCGGACATCTTAAATTGGGCCGCCCGGCACATGGTTTCAAGGCGGCGGAATGACTTAGGCGTGCAAGTTCCCTGCCATGCGCCATAAAGCGCACAATGGCGGGGATTTTGCTCGCGGTTGCGATGACGATGCTTACGACGCGGTCTGCTCGCGCGGCTGGCCCTTGTCCGAATAGGTGTAGAGGGGCCGCGCCTTGCCATCGACCACATCGGCCGTGATCACCACTTCCTGCACGCCATTGAGGGTGGGAAGCTCGAACATGGTTTCGAGCAGAATGCCTTCCAGGATGGAACGCAGCCCGCGCGCGCCGGTCTTGCGCTGAATGGCCCTGCGCGAAATGGAATGCAGCGCCTCTTCCTGGAAGCGCAGCTTGACGCCCTCCATTTCGAACATCCGCATATACTGCTTGGCCAGCGCGTTCTTGGGCCGGGTGAGAATTTCGATCAGCGCCGGTTCCGACAGATCGCCCAAGGTGGCGAGCACCGGCAGGCGGCCGATGAATTCCGGGATCAGGCCGAACTTGAGCAGATCCTCAGGCTCGATGTCGCGCAGGATCTCGCCCGTGCCGCGTTCATCGGGACCTTTCACATTGGCGCCGAAGCCCATCGAGGTTCCCGAGGTGCGGGCCGAGATGATCTTGTCCAGGCCGGCGAAGGCGCCGCCGCAGATGAAGAGGATATTGGTGGTGTCCACCTGCAGGAATTCCTGCTGGGGATGCTTGCGGCCGCCTTGGGGCGGCACGGAGGCGACCGTGCCTTCCATGATCTTGAGCAAGGCCTGCTGCACGCCCTCGCCCGACACGTCGCGGGTGATGGACGGGTTGTCGGACTTGCGCGAAATCTTGTCGACTTCGTCGATATAGACGATGCCGCGCTGCGCCCGCTCGACATTATAGTCGGCGGCCTGCAACAGCTTGAGGATGATGTTCTCCACATCCTCGCCCACATAACCGGCTTCGGTCAGGGTGGTGGCGTCGGCCATGGTGAAGGGCACATCCAGGATGCGCGCCAAAGTCTGGGCCAACAAGGTCTTGCCGCAGCCGGTGGGGCCGATCAGCATGATGTTGGATTTGGCGAGTTCGACATCGCCATTCTTGCCGGACGAATTGATCCGCTTGTAGTGATTGTGGACGGCGACCGAGAGCACCTTCTTGGCGTGCGCCTGGCCCACCACGTAATCGTCCAGAACCTTGAAAATCTCCTGCGGGGTCGGCACGCCCTCCTTGGACTTCATGAAGGAGGTCTTGTTCTCCTCCCGGATGATTTCCATGCAGAGTTCGACGCACTCGTCGCAAATGAACACGGTCGGGCCGGCGATGAGCTTGCGCACTTCGTGCTGGCTCTTGCCGCAGAAGGAACAATAAAGCGTGTTCTTGGATTCGCCGCCGCTGGCTTTGCTCATCTCACATCCGGTCCTTCCACCGGGGGCTTTCGCCCGCTTCGCAGCTCTGGAACTTGCCCATGCTGCTTTGCACCATGCAGGAGGAGCCGAAGCACCCCTGCCTCCCAACATTCGACCACGTTAACGGCGGCGGGATCAAGATTTGTTTAATCCGGACCAAGTGCCCGGA
Source organism: Pseudomonadota bacterium (assembly GCA_018242085.1). Classification (GTDB taxonomy): domain Bacteria; phylum Pseudomonadota; class Alphaproteobacteria; order Micropepsales; family Micropepsaceae; genus Rhizomicrobium. Next base: position 418 of record JAFECO010000697.1, on the reverse strand, counting down.
AATTCAGGAACTTTTGCCCTTTTGGGGGGTTCAGGCCGACGTTTCGCCTTCCGCATGGCGCGCCATGACCTGATCCAACAGCCCGAAATTCTTGGCTTCTTCCGCTGTCATATAGGTATCGCGGTCCAGCATCTTTTCAATGGCTTCGACCGTCTGGCCGGTATGGCGGGCATAGATCTCGTTCAGCCGGCGCTTGAGCTTGACGATTTCCTGGGCATGGCGGGCGATATCGGCCGCCTGGCCATAGAAGGCCGCCGAAGGCTGATGGACCATCACCCGGGCATTGGGAAGGGCAAAACGCTCCCCTTTCTTGCCCGCGCAAAGCAGCAGCGAGGCGGCCGAGGCGGCCTGGCCGATGCAGAGGGTCTGAACCGGCGGGCGGACATATTGCATCGTGTCGTAGATCGCCAGGCCCGCC
>JAFECO010000696.1 GCA_018242085.1 Pseudomonadota bacterium | reverse complement strand
GCCCCGAACAGGGCCAGATCGCCGATCTTGACGGAAAAATCCTTCAGCCCGGCCGCGCGCAAGGCTTCGACCGTCAGCGCCATGATTTCGGTTTCGCCTTCGGCGCGATCGGCAAGTCCCAAAAGTTCCGCGCCCGCCTGGAAGAATTGGGTGGGACGATGCGGCTCGGACGGCTGATGGCGGAAAACCAAACCATTATAGCAGATACGGGCGGGAAGCGCGGTCTTGTTCTTCACCGCCTGATGGCAGATCGGAATGGTGAGATCCGGGCGCAGGCACAAGTCGCGGCCGGACGGATCGGTTAGGGTGAAAGTGCGGCGGCGGATTTCCTCGCCCGAACGATCCAGGAAAATGTCGGCCGGCTGCAGCACCGACGGCTCTTCGCAGACATAGCCCCGCGCGCGGAACGCGCCCAGGATCGCCTCCGCCTGGGTTTCCAGGACTTTGAGTTCGCTGCTGTTTGTGTAGGGAAAAGCCACCATCAGCGCTTTTCCAGCATGTCTTTTATGGCGGCCACAAGATTGTCACGCTTGACGCTGACCTGGGCCTGGCGCGCGCCCACCCAGGCGGCGCGGCTTTCCACCGATTTGGCCAGCTCGGCGCCCAGCGCCAGGTCCTTCAAAGTCACTTCACCGCGAGCCCGTTCATCGCCACCTTCGATCACGGCCACCGCCGCGCCGCGCTTGTCGGCATATTTCATCTGGTCGCCGAACTTGCCCGTGCCGACATAAGCCTCGGCGCGCAGGCCCGCGGCGCGCAACTCGCGCACCATCTGGAAGCTGGCGGCGGCTTCGGCCTTGTCCATCACCGTCACCACGACCAGCGGCGCAAGATCGCCGCCGGCAATGCCGCGCGACGCGAGACTCGCGATCAGGCGGCTGACGCCGATGGAAACGCCCGTGGCCGGCACGGTCTGACCGGTGAAACGCGCCACCAAATCGTCATAACGCCCGCCGCCCGCCACCGAGCCGAACACCACCGTTTCGCCCGCTTCATTCTGAACCGGAAAAGTCAGCTGCGCTTCAAACACCGCACCGGTGTAGTAATCGAGCCCTCGCACCACACCGGTATCAAACTGCACCCGGTCCGGCCCATAGCCGCAAGCCGCGAGCAGTTTGACAATCTGTTCCAGTTCCAAAAGTCCGGCGGCGCCGATGGCGCTGGAACCCACCAGGGTTCCGATCTGGCGCAGATGCGCATCCTCGTCGGCGGCATCCGGCGCAACAAAAGAGAGAATGCGCGCGGCCTGTTCCGCGCTCAGTCCCGCGCCTTTGGTGAAATCACCGGATTCGTCCTTGCGGCCTTCGCCGAGCAGCGCGCCCACGCCTTGCGGACCCAGCCGGTCCATCTTGTCGATGGCGCGCAGCACGATGCCGCGGCGAACGCGGTCCTCCAGCGCGATGCCCGCGGCTTCCAATACGCCATCCAGCAATTTGCGATTGTTCAGCTTGACGATGTAGTCGCCCCGCTTCAGGCCCAAAGCCTCCAGCGTGTCGGACAGCATCATCAGAAGTTCGGCGTCGGCCGATGGCGAAGCGCTGCCCACCGTATCGGCGTCGAATTGCAGGAATTCGCGATAGCGCCCAGGACCCGGCTTTTCGTTGCGCCAGACCGGGCCCACCTGATAGCGGCGGAACGGCTTGGCCAGATTCTGGAAATTGGCCGCCACATGGCGCGCCAGGGGCGCGGTCAGGTCATAGCGCAGCGACAGCCATTGCTCGTCATCGTCCTTGAGCGAGAACACTCCTTCATTGGGCCGGTCCACGTCCGGCAGGAACTTGCCCAAGGCATCGGTGAATTCGAAGGCGGGCGTCTCCAGCGGCGAGAAGCCATAAGCTTCGTAAACGCCCCGGATCGTCTCCAAAATGCGCCGTTCGGCCACGATTTCGGCGGCGCCCCGGTCGCGGAAACCCCGCGGCAGGCGTGCCTTCGGCTTGGTCGGTCGGGATTCGCCCATACGCATTATGTTCCGCTATCGCGGGCGGGTTGTAATGGCCGCGTGGCGGAGGGGCAAGCAGGCCCGGGGCCGGATTTCCCAGGGAAATCCGGCCCCGAAGCCGTCAATCGGACAGGGATGCCTACTTGGCGGGCGCCATCATGCCCCGCGCCTTCATCTGCGCGTCCAGCTTGGTCAGGGCGTCGGTCTTTTCAGCGGCCGTCAGCTGCATCCATTCCGAATCATACCGGGCCTTGCGGGCCTGGCGCTGTTCGGGGGTTTCGGCGCGGTCCTTGGCCATTTCTTCCTTGCGGGCGGCGGCGGCCTGGTCCGCCGACATGCCCTTGGTGGCCTTTTCGCGGTCCACGATCATCATCGCCATATTTTCGCGGGAAAAGATGCCGAAACCGCCCTGGGCGTTCATCTGCATCCCGCCCGCGGGCTTCATGGACGGCCCGGACATCGAAGGTCCGGACATGCTGGGCCCGCTCATGCTGCCGCCGGCCGACTGGGCCATGGCGCCGGATGCGAGAAGCGAGGCCGTCAGTGCTACGAAAGCGATACCGGACAGACGCATGGAAACTCTCCCTGATTGTTGGCCATGATTCGTTGGCACGGCGGTTGCCCCGCTCCCGATATGTTCGGCCGGGAGAGGTTCGTGGTTACCGCAAAGGGAAAAAAGGGATGGTACAGTTGGGTGGGCTCGAACCACCGACCTCCGGATCCACAATCCGGCGCTCTAACCAACTGAGCTACAACTGCACAAGCGCGGGACCAAGCCCGCAAGGGGCCGGAAGCTATGAGCGAGGCCCCGCAAAAGCAAGCCGGAATAGCCTCTTGGCGGCGGATATTCGCGCGGATGGCGGAGAGGCCGGCAGCGGCGCGCGCCGCGCTTGGCAGCGAGCGGAAAAAATGTATCGTCTTGAAGGCTTTGTCGGAAACCTTTGATGCGGCGCTTTATCCTCGGATTCGTACTTCTGGCTGTGCTGATCGGGGCGGCGGTGCTCTATTGGGTCACAAGACCCCTGCCGGTGCTCACGGTCACCACCTGGCCGGGGGCTTATGGCCACGCCCAGCGCGCCGCCTTGATCGAACCCTACCGGGAGGTCGCCCGCGTCAACATGCACGCCAATGAGTGGGAGGGCGACCTGGCGGACCTGTCCCACGCCATCGCCAGCCGCGCCTACAAGGGTGATGTCATCGACTTCGAACTGCCCAAAGCGATCGAAGCCTGCCGCATGGGCCTTTTGGAGAAATTCGACGCCGCCAGCCTGCCCGCGGGGATCGACGGCGCCCCTGCGGCGCATGATTTCGTGAACGGGGCGCTGGGGGAATGCTGGGTGGCCAGCGTCGCCTATTCCCAGGCGATCCTGTTCGCCAAGGACAAATTCGCGGGCGGAGCGCCTGCGACCGCCGCCGACTTTTTCGACGTCGCCCGCTTCCCCGGCCCCCGCGCCTTGAAACAGGGCGCCAAGCTCAACCTGGAACTGGCGCTGCTGGCCGATGGCGTAGCGCCGCGGGATGTCTACAAGACATTGGAAACCGACGCGGGCGTGGCCCGCGCGTTCCAGAAGCTGGACACGCTCAAACCGGGACTGATCTGGTGGCAGGCGGCCGGCGAGCCCGCCCAGCTGGTTCGAAGCGGACGGGCCGCGTTCTCCACCGTGCTGAACGCCGACATTTTCGATGCCCGCGCCGATTTGCCGGGCGTGATCTGGGACCGCCAGCTTTACGAGTTCGATGTCTTCGGCGTGCCCAAAGGCAATCCCAAGAAAGACATGGCGATGGACTTCATCCGCTATGCCACCAGCGCCCGTCCCCTGGCCCGCATGGCCAACCGCATCGCCTATGGGCCGGCCCGGCGCTCGGCCTTGCCGCTGGTGGGGGACAATCCGGAATTCCATGTCGCGATGCGCCCCTTCCTGCCCACCGCGCCCGCCAATTTCGCCACCGCCTTCGCGGTGGACGATGCCTGGTGGCTGGCGCATGGCGCGCCGCTGGAAGCCCGTTTCATGGCATGGGCCGCCGCGCCCAACTGACGGACATTACCGAACCGACAGGCGCCACCGATTGACAGACGTTGGTGCCGCCCCCTGAATGGGCCAGAGATCACACACCACATCATGCACCGGCCCCGATGATCGGCTACGCCCTTAAACGCTTTCTCGGTGCGCTGCCCACGCTCTTCATCATCGTCACGGTGGCCTTTTTCATGATGCGCGCGGCCCCCGGCGGGCCGTTCGATGCCGCCCGCAAGCTGCCGCCGGAGATCGAGCGTAACGTCAAGGCCGCCTATAATCTCGACAAGCCGCTGATCGTTCAATACGGCATCTATCTGGAACGGCTGGCGCAAGGCGATCTGGGCCCTTCCTTCAAGAACAAGGATTTCACTGTCGCGCAGCTGATCGGCATCGGCCTGCCCGTCAGCATGCGGCTCGGCCTTCTGGCGATGGCATTGGCGATCAGCCTGGGCGTGAGCCTGGGGGTGTGGGCGGCGCTCCGGCAAAATCAGTGGCAGGATTATTCCGTGATGACCGTGGCGATGTTCGGCATCACCGTGCCCACCTTCGTCACCGCGCCGCTCCTCACCCTGCTGTTCGGCGTCTATGGCGTGCATATTTTCGGCCTGGAATTCAATCTGCCGGTGGGCGGCTGGAACGGCGGCGCCTGGCGCAACATGGCGCTGCCGGTGGTGGTGCTGTCGCTGCCGCAGATCGCCATTATCGCCCGGCTGACGCGAGGCAGCATGATCGAGGTATTGCGCTCCAACTATATCCGCACCGCACGGGCCAAGGGGCTATCGGCCAACGCCGTGGTGCTGCGCCATGCCTTGCGCGCGGCGCTTCTGCCGCTGGTGAGCTATCTGGGTCCGGCGGTGGCGGGCATTCTCACCGGCTCCTTGATCGTGGAAGAGATTTTCGGCGTTCCGGGGATCGGGCGCTATTTCATCCAGGCCGCGCTGAACCGGGACTATACGCTGGTGATGGGCGTGGTGATTTGTTACGCGGCGTTGATCGTTCTTCTGAACTTCATCGCCGACATGATCTATGGCCTGCTCGATCCCAGGGTCAGGCTGTCATGACGCCGGCCGCTGTCCGCAACGCGCAAACGCTGGAACGCGCTTTTGCCGGCCGCAGCCTCTGGGCCGATGCCCGGGCCCGCCTGTTTCGCAACAAGGCTGCCGTCACCGGCATGGCGGTGCTCGGCATCGTCGCGCTGCTTGCACTCTTTGCGCCTTACGTTTCGCGCTTTGCCTATGACGGGATCGATTACAGCGTGGTGACTTGCGCGCCGGATTGGTGGCCTTTCGAAGCGGCTTGCAAGGCCGGCCCCGGCCATTGGTTCGGCACCGACACGGTTGGCCGCGACTTGTTCGTGCGCGTACTCTATGGCGCGCGCGTGTCCTTGGCGGTGGGCTTTGTCGCCACCCTGGTATCGCTGATGATTGGCGTGCTTTACGGCGCCACCGCCGGTTACTGGGGCGGCCGGGTGGACGCGCTGATGATGCGGGTGGTGGATATCCTCTATTCCCTGCCCTTCATTTTCTTCGTCATCATTTTGATGGTGATGTTCGACCGCAATTTCTATCTGATGTTCGTCGCCATCGGCGCCGTGGTCTGGCTCACCATGGCCCGCATCGTGCGCGGCCAGACCCTGTCGGCCAAGCAGAAGGAATATATCGAAGCCGCCCGCGCCGCCGGCGTTTCGCCCTTCGGCATCATCACGCGGCACATCATTCCCAATGTGGTGGGGCCGGTGGTGGTCTATGTCACCTTGACCGTGCCGGACGTGATCCTGATCGAAAGCTTTTTGTCCTTCCTGGGGCTGGGCATTCAGGAACCCCTCACCAGCTGGGGCGTGCTGATTGCGGACGGCGCCAACACCATGGAATCGGCGCCCTGGATGCTGGTCTTTCCGGCCCTGTTCATGGCGGTGACCCTGTTCTGCTTCAACTTCATCGGCGACGGGCTGCGCGATGCGCTGGACCCGAAAGATCATTGATGGGGGATCACTGATGAGCGCGCTGCTGGAAATCCGCGATCTCGATGTGCATTTCTCCACCCCGGATGGCGACATCCATGCGGTGAAGAAAGTGAGCCTCGATATTGCCGAAGGCACTTGCCTGGGCGTGGTGGGCGAAAGCGGTTCGGGCAAGAGCCAGCTTTTCCTCGCCGCCATGGGGCTTTTGGCCGCCAATGGCCGGACCAGCGGCAGCGTGCGCTATCGCGGCCAGGAATTGCTGGGATTGGAGCCCAGGGAGCTGAACCAGTATCGCGGCTCCAAGATCACCATGATCTTCCAGGATCCCCTCACCTCGCTCACGCCGCACATGACCATCGGCGCGCAGATAATGGAGGCGCTGACCCTGCATCAAAAGATGCCGCGCGAAGAGGCGGAGCGGCGCATCCGGGAAATCCTGGAATATGTCCGCATCCCGGAAGCGGCGCGGCGGATGAAGCAATATCCCCACGAACTATCCGGCGGCATGCGCCAGCGGGTGATGATCGCGATGGCCACCATCACCGGCCCCGATCTGGTGATCGCCGACGAGCCCACCACCGCGCTCGATGTGACGGTGCAGGCGCAGATCCTGGAAATCCTGCGCGCGCTCAAGACCGACAAGAAAACCGCCCTGGCCTTGATCAGCCATGACATGGGCGTGATCGCGGGCAGCGCCGACCAGGTTCAAGTGATGCGGCACGGCGAAGTGGTGGAGCGCGGTGATGTCGATGAGATTTTCTATGCCCCGCGTCACGACTATACGCGGATGCTGCTGGGATCGATGCCACGGCTCGACCAGGAGCCGGACCTCGCCGCATCGTCCGCGAAGCTCCTGCTGGATGTCGAAGACGTAAAGGTCACATTTCCGATCAAGGGCGAGGGCTTTTTCGCGCCTCCGCGCCTGCTCCGCGCGGTGGACGGAATTTCCTTCACTCTGCGGGCTGGCGAAACCTTGGGCGTGGTGGGCGAAAGCGGCTGCGGAAAATCCACTCTGGCGCGGGCGGTGCTGCAACTGATCCCGCCCGACAGCGGCCAGGTGGTCTGGCTGGGCCGCGACCTGACCGTGGAAAAGCAGGATGCGATCCGCCGCGCCCGCAAGGATTTTCAGATCGTGTTTCAGGATCCTTTGGCCAGCCTCGATCCGCGCATGCCGGTGGGTGTTTCCATCGCCGAGCCCCTGCGCGCGCTCGAGCCCGGCCTGACGCGGAACGAGATCCGCGCACGCGTGGCGGCGATCATGCGGAAAGCCGGCCTGGATCCCGCCTGGATCAACCGCTATCCCCATGAATTGTCCGGCGGCCAGAACCAGCGCGTGGGCATCGCGCGGGCCATGATCGTCGAACCCAAAATGGTGGTGTGCGACGAAGCGGTGAGCGCGCTGGACGTTTCCATCCAGGCGCAGATCGTGGCGCTGATCAAATCCCTGCAGGCGGAAACCGGCATGGCGATGATCTTCATCAGCCACGATCTGTCGGTGGTCCGCCAGCTTTCTCACCGGGTGATGGTGCTGTATCTGGGCCGGGTGGTGGAGACGGCGGCGGCGGATGATCTTTACCGCGATCCCCGCCACCCTTACACGCGCGCTTTGCTGTCAGCGGTGCCGACGCCAGATCCCAGGCGGGAACGGGCCCGCAAGCGCACTTTGCTGACGGGCGACCTGCCCTCGCCGCTGGACAGCCGCGCGCCACTGGCGTTCCTGAAGTCGCGGCGCGTCGATGATCCGCAAGCGGAGCAATACCGGCCGCAGCTGCTGGAAGTCTCGGCCGGTCATTTCGTGGCCGAACACGATCCGCCCTGACGTCCGTTATTTGACGCGCATCACCCGGTAATTCTTGTCGCCCTTCACCCGCATGGTGTGGCTGCCCATCATGTCGGAACTCACCACCACCGAATAGCTGGCCGGCGGATCGCTCCAATGGGCGCGCAGATCGTCATAGGGCGATTGTTTCCACACTTCTCCATCCGCCAGGGTAACCGTGAACAGGCCGTCCTTGCCGAAGGTGAAGGCCGAAAGCCGCATCGCCCCGACCATGTTGTTGTCGTCATTGCTGGAGGGGCCGAAAATATTGCCGATCCCCAGCCAGCCGCCATCGCTTTCCTGCTTCATGGGCGGCGGCGTCATGGGCGTATTCTTGACCAGATTGACCTGCGCCTCCGGGGCGGGCGGCAGGCCCAGTTGCGCGCGCATCGGCTGCGCCGCGCCATAGAAGCAATTGAGCCAGGTGCGGTTGTCCGCGATGCTGGAACAGCGCTGCAGGTTCAGCATCACATCGTCGCGGACGGGATCGCCGGCGGCATGGGCCGGGGCGCTCGCAAGTCCCGACAAAATCACGGCAAAAGATAACAGGCGCAGCCGCATTGGCTCCCCACGAAAGATACAGTTCCAAGCGTCGAATATAATGGAATTTCCCGCGCCAATGCTATGGTGATGCCGGCAAAACGCCCGCAAAGGCTGCGTGGATGGCACGACGAAAAAATTGGACCCGGCGGCTGGCATTGGGTGGCGGCGCCGCTTTGATTCTGGGCGGCGGGTTTCTGGCGTCGCGGGGCAAGGAAGCGCGCATTCCGCCCCAGGCCGGAACCTTGCATCGCGGCAATGCCGCCGAGCCTTTCACCATCGACCCGCACCTGGTCGACGCCGCCTGGGAAGATCCCATCGTTGGCGACATGATCATGGGACTGACCACAGAAGACGCCCATGCCCGCCCGTTGCCCGGCATGGCGGAAAGCTGGCAGGCCTCGCCGGACGGCCTCACTTGGACCTTCAAGCTGCGCGAGGCAACTTGGTCCGATGGGATTCCCGTGACGGCGGACGATTTCGTCTATTCCTGGCGGCGCGTCCTCGATCCCAAATTGGCGGCGTCCTATGCCTATTTCCTCTATGTGGTTAAAAATGCCGTCGCGGTGAATGCGGGGCGGATGCCCGGGACCGCGTTGGGGGTCAAGGCGCTGGACGCCCGCACCCTGGAAGTCCATCTCGAACATCCCGCACCCTATCTTCTGGAAATGCTCGCCCACACCTCCATGATGCCGGTGCCCCGCCATGTGGTGGAAGTGAAGGGCAAGGATTGGACCAAGCCCGGCACCTATGTCGGCAATGGCGCTTTTCTGCTGAAGGATTGGGTGCCCAACGATCATTTGACCGTGGTCAAGAACCCCCGTTTTTTCGATGCCGCCAATGTGAAGCTGGAGCGGGTCGTCTTTTATCCCACCGACGATTACAGCGCGGCGCTGCGCCGTATGCGTGCGGGTGAGCTGGATACCCAGGACCGGCTGAACAATAACGAATTCGGCTGGATCAAGAAAAACATGCCCGAACTGCTGGCGCCCGTGCCGCAGCTCATCATGGACATGATTCAAGTCAACCGGACCAAAAAGCCGTTCGATGACGCACGGGTGCGCAAGGCGCTCAATCTCGCCATCAACCGCGAGGCGATCACGGACAAGATCGTGCCGGTGGGATATGTTCCCGCCTACAATATCGTGCCGCCTGGAACCGCGAATTTTCCCGGCGGGAATGCGTTCGATTTCAAAACCATGTCCTATCCCGAACGCACTGCCACGGCGCAGCGCCTGATGCGCGAAGCCGGCTATGGGCCCGACAACC
>JAFECO010000695.1 GCA_018242085.1 Pseudomonadota bacterium | reverse complement strand
CCAATTGCTGCACCTGGCTGGGCAATTGCGCCACCGCCTGCTGCACTTTGTTCTGCACCTGCACCTGGGCAATGTCGGCATTGGTGCCCGGCGCGAAGGTCACCGTGATGATCATCGTGCCGTCGGAGTTGGACGCCGACGAGAAGTAGAGAAGATTGTCAATGCCGGTGAGCTGCTGCTCGATCACCTGGGTTACGGAATTCTGCACCGTCTTCGCATCGGCGCCCGGATAGATGGCGGAGATCGAGACCGCCGGCGGAGCGATGGTGGGATATTGCTCGATGGGCAGGGTAAACGCCGCAATTCCGCCCGCCAGCATCACGACGATGGCGATAACCCAGGCGAAAACCGGGCGGTCGATAAAGAAGCGTGACAATGACATGGACGCTCCTTATTTCGCGGGCGCGGGTTTCGCAGGCGCGGGCGGCGTGGCCGGTCCAGCCTGGGCTGGCATCGGCGTCACTTTCATATCCGGCCTGATGCCCTGCAGGCCTTGCACGATCACCTTGTCCCCGGCCTTCAATCCGTCGGTCACCTGCCAGTCGCCGCCGATGGCGCGGCCGGTCTTGACTTCGCGCAGCCGCGCCGTGTTTTCCGCATCTATCACCAGAACGGTGGGATCGCCTTTCGGATTGCGGCCGACGGCCAGTTGGGGAATCAGGATGCCGTGCGGATCGACGCCTTCATTGATCGTAGCGCGCACATAAAGGCCCGGCAGCAGAATGTTCTGCGGATTGGGGAAGATGGCGCGCAGACGGACAGCTCCGGTGGTCGGATCCACCGTCACATCGGTGAATTGCAACTTGCCTTTCTCGGCATAAACCGAGCCGTCATCCAGGGTGAGGGTGACCTCGGCGGTCAAAGGCCCGCCGCGATCGATCTGACCCGCCTGGGCCGCGCGCTCCAGCGCCAGCAATTCCGACGAGGACTGATCGATATCGACATAAATCGGATCGAGAGTCGAAATCGTCGCCAGCGCGCTGGTCTGGTTGGCGGTGACGAGTGCGCCGGCCGTGACAGACGACGCGCCGATGCGTCCATTGATGGGCGCCACGATGCGGGTATAGGCGAGATTGATGCGCGCGGTTTCCACATTGGCGAGCGCGAGTTTGTACGCCGCCTGGGCATCGTCATTGTCTTGCGGCGCGATGGCATTGGCCTTGAGCAGTTCGGCGTAGCGCGAGGCCTTGATCTTGGCGCTGGAAAGGGTGGCTGCCGCGCTGTCATAGGCGGCCTGATAAGGCGCGGGATCGATCTGATACAGCGGCTGGCCCACCTTGACGGTGCTGCCTTCCACGAACAGCCGCTCCTTGATGATGCCGCTGACCTGCGGGCGCACCTCCGACACCGCGGTGGGGTCGGTACGGCCCGGCAGTTCCGATTTGAGTTCGACCGGCTGCTCCTTGACGACGATAAAGCCGGCCGGGGGCGTCATCTGCGGTTGCTGCGGCTGGCTGCAAGCCGACAGGATGACTGCGATGGTCACGAGGACCGAATAATTGCGCACCATGAAATCCCCTCAAAATTCCGGCAACGCCGGCCCCGATTTGGGCGCTCTCCTACCAGAAGCCGCGCTGAACCCCAACCTGTCGCCGGTCAAATGCCCGGGAAAGGCCCGATTTTTACTGACGCCTTTAAATAGGTCGGGCCGAACCGATTGAAAGGGGCGGCTCTGCCAAAGACCCGGTCTTTACAGATGTTTTACATAGACGCCGCGACAGGGGCGGAAAGCGACGCGTCGAACCAGAATTTCGTGACGGTTTTTTCCAGATGTATTGGATTTTCGATGCGGCACAGTGTTGCTTTGATCTCACGGCGTGTTGCCGCCGTGCCGAAGGGTGCGTTTTCGACATACCAGCCCAGATGCTTTCGAAAGACTCGAAGGCCCAGCGCCTCGCCGTAAAATTTTAAAGAGGCGGCCAGATGATCCAGCAGAATGGTCAATCGCGTACCGACATCGGGTTCGGGCACCGTGTCGTTCTGTGATAGCGCCCGGCCCAGGCTGGAGGCGATCCAGGGCCGCCCATAACTGCCGCGGCCGATCATCAGGGCATCGGCGCCCGATTGCGCCAGCGCGGTTTGCGCCGATGTGAGATCGGTGATGTCGCCATTGACGATCACGGGAATTTTTACCGCCCGCTTCACCTCGGCGACCGCATGCCAGTCGGCCTTGCCCTTGTAGAATTGCTGCCGGGTCCGGCCATGCACGGTGATGGCCTTGACGCCCAGCTGTTCGGCCCGTGCTGCGATCTCAGGCGCATTCTTCCAATGCTCGTCCCACCCCAGCCGCATCTTCAAGGTGACGGGACGAGAGGTGCCGTTCACCGCCGCAGCGATCAGGCGCGCGGCCAATTCTTCGTCCCGCATCAGGGCCGATCCGGACAAGGCGCCGGTCACCTCTTTGGCGGGGCAGCCCATGTTGAAATCGATGATATGGGCGCCGGCCTGTTCGGCCAGGCGTGCGCCTTTGGCGATCCATTCGGCTTCGCGCCCGACCAGCTGGATCACCATCAAGGGCAGGCCGTCTCCCACCGCCGCGCGGCGCACCACGTCGGGACGCCCGCGCGCGAAGCTGTCACAGGCCACCATTTCGGTCGCGACATAGGGCGCGCCCTGCCGCGACGCGGCCTGGCGGAACGGCAAGTCGGAAACGCCGGTCATGGGCGCGATCAACACCCGCCCCGGAATGGTCACGTCGCCGATCTGAAGATCGCTCATGGCGGCGCAAATAGCGCCTTTTCCGCTGTTTTTCCAATAGTTAAGGCTTTGCGCGCTAGAAAAAGCCATGTTGTCGGTCCGCCTCAACCGTCTCCTTGCCCGGCTGACGCCCGCGCATTCCGTAAGGCTGGCCGGGGGGCGGCCCATCGCCAGCGTCACCTTTGACGATTTTCCCAAATCGGCCTGGGTCCGGGGCGGGCCCATCCTTGCCCAATATAAAGTGCGCGGCACTTATTATACGGCGGGCGGCTTTTGCGGCCGCACCGTGGACGGCACGGTTTTCTATGATGCCGAGGATCTTTGCGCCTTGACCGCCGCCGGTCATGAGATCGGCTGTCACAGTTTCGGCCATCAGCCCACGCCGGATCTGTCGTCCCGGGAACTGGCGCTGGATGCGGCCCGCAACAGTGAATTCCTCAAGCCGTTTTTGAACGGCGAGGCACCGCAAAGCTATGCCTTTCCCTATGGCCTTGCCTCGCCCCGCACCAAGAAATTCTTCGCGCCGCGCTTCACCAATGTGCGTGGCGTCCATCCGGGCCTGAACAGCGGGCGCGCCGACCTGGCCTTGCTCAATGTCATATCCATCGAGATGCGGTGCTGGGACCGCGTTGAGATCGCGCGCGCCATAACCCGCGCCCGGCACGACCGCGCCTGGATCATCTTCTACACCCATGACATCGATGATGCGCCCAGCGAATACGGCTCCACGCCCGCCATGTTGTCGGAACTGCTGGACCGGCTGGCGGAAGCGCGGATCGCGGTCCTGCCGATGCGCGAAGCGGTGAAGGCCGCCATCGGCTAGGCCGCAGCGCGCCGGTTCAGCCCACCAGCACTTTTTCGGTATAGGCGAGATCGTTGAGCCTGGGCTTGCGCGGGCCTTTGTAAAGCCGCGGCTCCTTGCCTTCGGCATAGATGGACGGCATGCCCTTCACCTTGCCGTCCAGAATGAAGCCCAGAGATCCCCGGCGCAGGAACCAGCGGCCCAGCGCGGCGCCGCAGCGCTCGAAATCGGCGGTATCACGGCAATAGATCAATTCCATGATCGGCAATTGAAGAGGGCTGACCTTGCGGGCGCGAAAAACGAACGGAAAGACCGCGCCCTCTTTGCGGCACACCAGGCTGACGCAGCCCCATGCGCGATGGTCTTCGAGCAGATCCCTGTCGGGAAGATTTTCGGGAATATCTTCGCTCACTTTTCCGCCGCCCCATGCGAGGACCGGAAAGGCGACGCTGCGGCCGAAATTGTATTGCGTCCAGCCCATCGACGCCATGGATTTGCGGGTGTGATCGGCGGGCGAGGTGTTCAGATAAAGCGGTCCTTCGATGCCGGTTGCCGTGATGGGGAGCGATGCGGCATGGGAGCGCCGGTAAGGCCGGTCCACATACCAGGAGGATAGAGCGCAAACCAGCGCATCGCCCCTCCTGGACCAGAGCGTGAGAATGACCCCGACAAGCCCGGCTTCGGTTTCCAGCGTATAGCCGATACGGGACATGTCTTCGACGGCGGGGCGTGCCGCGATGCGGGCGAGGCTTTTGTTCCAGAATTCGTGCGGATGAATCCGGAACCCGTCCGTCAACATGCTTGAAAGCGCGTTCAGGTCGCCCTCTACAATCTGGCGGCATTTTACGCGCGAAATCGGGAAAGTTTCAGCGGACAAGATTCGAAAATCCTTCCTGACAGATTGTTATCGCCGCCCGTCCATTAGCGGAACGTTAAAGCTACCGGCCTAGACTGGGCCGGAGTTCCCCGGTTTTTGCGCATGACCATGCCATCCATGATCTTCAAGCATTTTGCGCGCGCGGCGCGGGCAGGGGATTTCGGCTGTGGCGCTCATTCAAATGCGGGGCAGGCTGATGCCGCGCGATGACAAGCCCGTCGAGAATTTCGCGTTCGGCCAGCGCGGCACGCGAGCCACGCTGCATATCGGGCTGGTCAACAACATGCCCGATGCGGCCCTGCGCACCGCCGAATTGCAATTCGCGCGGCTGCTGAAGGAGGCCGCGGGCGGCTTCGATGTGCGCCTGCATCTTTTCTCCATTCCTGAAATTCACCGCGGCGATGATGTGCGGGCGCGCATGGACGGCTTTTACGCCGATGCCGACGCCATTCCCGAAGCCGGCATGGACGCGTTGATCTTCACCGGCAGCGAACAGCTTGCCGACCGGCTGAGCGACGAGCCTTATTGGCGGACGCTGACCCGCCTGATGGACTGGGCAGCCGCAGGCACCGTCACCACGCTATTTTCCGGCCAGGCCGCGCATGCGGCGGTCCAGCATTTCGACGGCGTCCGGCGGCGCCCTCTGCCCAAAAAACTCACCGGCGTCTTCGCCAGCTTGCGGACCACAGACGATTCCCTGCTGACCGGCGTGCCCGCGCGCGCCACCACGCCGCACTCGCGCAAACATGGCGTGCTGGAGAATGATCTGACCTCGCGCGGCTATCGCGTGCTGGCGCGGCTGATGGACGGCTCCGTCGATCTTTTCGCGCGCGAGGGCCGCAGCCGGCTGATTTTCCTGCAAGGGCATCCCGAATATGGCGCCGATACCTTGGGGCGCGAATATCTCGGCGACATGGCGCTGTTCCTGGAAGGCCAAAGCGAGCGGCCCCAGGTCCCGGAAAATTACTTCGACCGGGTCACCGAAAATGCATTGCTGGCACTCACCGGCCGCCCGGCGCAGATCGCCGACTATGTGGAAGTGGTGACGGGCGCGGTCCCGCTTCAATCCTGGCGCGGCACCACTTTGAGGCTGTTCGCCAACTGGATCGCCAGCATTGCCGCGGAAAAACCCCGCCGCCGGATCGCTCGCACGGCAGCCACGCACCGCTCGGTCTAAGACACCCCAGCGGGGTGCGGTACATCGGCAACATTACTGAATTGTCGCAAATCGTAGCGACCTAGGCCCCTTCACCCTGTCTGCCCCCTCCATTACATAGGGGGCTTCGGCGGGGGCCGGAAAAATGATGGCAACGCTATTCATCTGGACGGGCGGCCTTTTTGCCGGTCTCGCGCTTGTCGGCGCAGGCTATGCCCTGACGGCTGCCTTTCTGGCGGGCCGCTTCATGCGGGCCCGGAGTGCGGTCGCGTCCGCCTATCCCGCGGTAACCATCCTGAAGCCCCTGCATCTGGGAGAGCCTGGCCTGTCCGAGAATCTGGAAAGCTTTTTCGCCCAGGATTATCCGGGCGAGGTCCAGATCGTGTTCGGCGTGCATGATCCGGCCGATCCGGCCATCGCGGTGGTCGAGGCGCTGCAGGCGCGCTACCCCCATCGCGATACCGTGATTGTCGCCGACGGCGCGCGGCATGGCTCGAACGCCAAAGTGTCCAACCTGATCAACATGCTGCCGTCGGCGCGGCACGGCATATTGGTGCTGTCGGACAGCGACATCAGCGTGACGCCCCGCTGGCTGCGTCATGTCACCGATGCCCTGGCCCAGCCGGGCGTCGGGCTGGCGACGTGCCTTTACACGGGCGAAGTGGTGCGGGGGCAAACCGGCATCTGGTCGACTTTGGCGGCGATGGGCACCTCCTACGACTTCCTGCCCAATGTGATGCTGGGCGCGAGCCTGGGATTGGCCGAGCCCTGCATGGGCTCCACCATTGCCCTTAGCCGCGCCACCCTGGACGAGATCGGCGGCTTCATGGCATTCGCCGATTATCTGGCCGACGATTACGAAATCGGCCGCGCCGTCCGCGCCAAGGGGCATGTTCTGGCCATTCCCGCCATGGGCGTGGGCCACACCGCGACCGAATCGAGCGCCCAGGAGCTGTTCCAGCATGAGTTGCGCTGGACGCGCACCATTCGCACCGTCAATCCCCTGGGTCATCTTGGTACGATCATCACTTTCGGGTTCCCGATCGCGCTGATTTCCGCGGTCCTGCTGCATTTTTCCTGGTTCAGCATCGCCGTCCTGTGTATCACCCTGGCGGCGCGGCTGTTTCTCAAGCGCCGCATTGATGGTATTTTTGGCACGTATGCTGGTTCGTCCTGGCTTTTGCCGGCGCGTGACCTTTTAAGTTTTGCCGTGTTCATGACGTCGCTGTTCGGCGAGACGGTCCATTGGCGGGGAACCCGCTTTTCGGTCGAGCCCAGCGGCGCCTTGTCCCAATTCTGAAGGTAGTCATTCCCATGCCCATGAAGTCGCTTTTCCTCCAGGCTCCGTCTTTCGACGGCTATGATGGCGGCGCCGGCGCGCGCTATCAGATGAAGCGGGAGGTGAAATCCTTCTGGTTTCCCACCTGGCTGGCCCAGGCGGCGGCGATGGTGCCGGGCTCGCGCCTGATCGACGCACCGCCGCACAATCTGTCCTTCAAGGACATCGAGGAAGACGTGAAGGCGCACGAGTTGATCGTGATCCATACTTCCACGCCCAGCTTCAAATCCGACTGCAAGACCGCGCGCCTGGTGCGCGCCATCAATCCCACCGCCAAGATCGGATTCATCGGCGCCAAGGTGGCGGTCGAGCCGAGCGAAAGCATGGAAGCCTGCCCCGAACTCGATTTCGTGGCGCGCAACGAATACGACTTCACCATCAAGGAACTGGCGGAAGGCGCGGACTGGTCCACCATCAAGGGCCTGACCTACCGCGACGCCAATCGCCAGATCGTCTCCAATCCGGAACGCGAAATCCTGGTGGACATGGACAAGCTGCCGTCCGTGCTGCCGCTCTACAAACAGCTCGACGTGAAGAAATATTTCGGCGGCTATCTGCTGCATCCCTATATGAGCTGGTACACCGGCCGCGGCTGCAAGTCGCGCTGCACCTTCTGCCTCTGGCCCCAGACCATCGGCGGCCACAAATACCGCTTCATGTCGATCGAGCGCGTGGTCCGCGATGTCCAGTATGTGAAGGACAATTTCCCGGAAGTGCGCGAAATCTTCTTCGACGACGACACGCTGACCGACAATCACGACCGGGTCGAAGAACTGGCCCGCGCGCTGGGACCATTGGGCATCACCTGGTCCTGCAATGCCAAAGCCAATGTGCCGCGCAAGACCCTGGAAGTGATGAAGGCCAACGGCCTTCGGCTGCTGCTGGTCGGATACGAATCCGGCAATCAGCAGATCCTGCACAACATCAAGAAGGGCCTTCTGGTCGACGTCGCCAAGCGCTTCTCCAGGGATTGCCACGAGCTGGGCATCATCGTGCACGGCACCTTCATTCTGGGCCTGCCGGGCGAGACCCGCGAGACCATCCAGGAAACCCTGGCCTTCGCCAAGGAAGTCAATCCGCGCACGCTTCAAGTGTCGCTGGCCGCGCCTTATCCGGGCACCTTCCTCTACAAGCAGGCCAAGGAAAATGGCTGGTTCGCGTCGGACGTGGATCTTCTGACCGATGACGGCACCCAGATCGCGCCGCTGAATTATCCGCATCTCGGCCACACCGAGATCTTCGAGTCGGTGGAGACCTTCTACAAGAAGTTCTATTTCCGTCCCTCCAAGATCGCGGAGATCGTGGGCGAGATGCTGACCTCGCGCGACATGCTGGTCCGGCGCTTGCGCGAAGGCATGGAGTTCTTCCAGTTCCTTCGGAACCGCGAAGACATGATCGTCTCCTGACCGCATGACCCGCAAAAGTGGTCACCGGTTTTGCGACAAGGTCATGCGGCATTAATAATGAAGAAGCTTATCCTGACGGCGGACGATTTCGGCGCTTCGGTCGAAGTCAATGACGCGGTCGAGCGCGCGCATCGTCACGGCGTGCTCACCGCTGCCAGCCTGATGGTGTCGGGCGCGGCGGCCCATGACGCGGTGGCGCGGGCGCGAAACATGCCGTCCTTGCGCGTGGGGCTGCATCTGGTGCTGGTGGAAGGCAAACCGGTCCTGCCGGCGCGCGCCGTCCCCGACCTGGTGGACGCACAAGGATATTTCCGCACCGACATGGCGCGTGCTGGGGCTGCCATGTTCTTCCTGCCCAAAGTGCGCGCGCAGCTTGCAGCGGAGATCGAAGCCCAGTTCGAGGCTTTTGCCGCAACCGGTCTCAAGCTCGATCACGTCAACGCGCATAAGCATTTTCACCTGCATCCCACCATCGCGGGCCTGATGGTGAAAGCCGGGCGGGCCCATCGGGCACGGGGCGCGCGGGTTCCCTTGGAGCCGCAGGCGGTTCTTGGGCGGATCGAACGGCATCGCGCGCCGGGTGTCGTGGCGCTCACCGCGCCTTTCGCCAGGGCCTTGCGGGCGCGTTTCCGGCGCGCCGGGATCGCCGCGCCCGACCAGGTGTTCGGACTGGCCTGGTCCGGCGCCATGACCTTGCCGCGGTTGAAAGGGCTGATCGAGCATCTGCCCGAAGGGCTGTCGGAGATCTATCTGCATCCGGCCACCGGCGCCTATCCGGGATCGGCGCCGGGCTACGCCTATGGCGAGGAGCTGCGGGCCCTGACCGACCCCGGCATGCCGGGCCTGATTGCCGCACACGATATTCGCCTTGGCGGCTTTTGCGACTTTCCGGTACAATGAACCGAACCGGCGACCGGCGGCGGTTTCCAGGAATTTCAACCACTTAGAGAGTGTTTCGGATGAGCAGCCCGGCATTCGCCATACCGCCCGACCTTTCGCGGGACACCGGCATGTGGCCGGGCGACGGCCCGATCCGCTTCGGTTCGGACGAACATAAGCGGCTCTTCTGCAAGACCCTGCTCGATACTTTCGATCCCTATCGCCCCGCCGTGCTCGATTGGCCCAGGCTGGGCGAGGAAGCTGAAAAGCGCATCACCGCGCTGCCCATCTGGGACATCGCGGTGCAGACGGAAAATCGCGCCGGCCTGAATGTCTGCACCTATGCCGAAGGCGTTCCTGATCCCCTGCTGCGCAAAGCGATCGAGCTGAACGGCTTCGAGGAACGCCGCCATCGCCATGTGCTGGCCAATCTGGTCGAAGCCTACGGCATCAAGCTGGCGCCCGAACCGGTTTATGAACGGCCAAAGGATCCGGAATGGGCCTTCATGGTCACCGGCTATAGCGAATGCATCGACAGCTTCTTTGCCTTCGGCCTGTTCAAAGCCGCCAAGGACACCGGGTTCTTTCCGCCCGAACTGGTCGACACCTTCGAGCCGGTGGTGAAGGAAGAGGGGCGGCACATTCTCTTTTTCGTGAACTGGATTTCCTGGCACCGCCGCAACATGTCCTGGTGGCGCAGGCCCTATTTCGAATTCAAGGTTCTGGCGGTGTGGATGTTCCTGATCTGGGAGCGTATCGGCATCGCCTCCGATGTCGGCAACGGCCAGCAGGATTGGAATTTCACCGTCAACGGCGCCAACCAGCTGGGCGCCGATGTCGATATCGGCGAATTGCTGGCGATCTGCGTGTCGGAGAATGACCGGCGGCTGGCGCCCTATGACCAGCGGCTGAAACGGCCGCGTTTCGTGCCATTCATGGCGCGGCTAGCGCTCAAATTCGTCGGCCCCAAAAAGAAAGCGGCGGCATGAAAATCGGATCGATCGAACATCGCGACACATTCTGCCGCCATTTCATGCAGACCTATACCGAGTTCGACCCGGACACGTTGCCCTGGCCCGAACTGGACGAAGCGGCGCTGACGCGGCTCAAATCCGTGCCGTTCTGGGAAGAGGTTTTCTATACCGAGCGCCGGGCCGGTGCGATCGTGGCGGCCTTCACCGAAACCGTCACCGATCCCGTCTTGAAGGAAGCCATCGCGCTGCAAGGCTTCGAGGAAGCGCGGCACGCCAAGCTGATCCGCGTGATGATCGAGAAATACGGCATCGACGCCGCCGAGCGCCCGCTGGAGGATGTCAGCGACAATGTCGAGACCCGGTTCAAGGATTTCGGCTTCGGCGAATGCATGGATTCCTTCCTGGGCTTCGGCGTCTTCAAGATCGCGATGCAGTCCGAATTCCTGCCCAAGGAGATGTTCCAGATCTTCGAGACCCTGATGTATGAAGAAACGCGCCACATCGTCTTCTTCGTCAACTGGATGGCCTATGCCCAGGCCCAGAAAGGCTTTCTGGCCCGCGCGGCGCTGCCTGTGACCTCGTTCATTTTCTACATGCGCGCGCTTGGCCGCATGATCGGCACCGCCAAGCGGGGCAAGGAGCTGAACGACGGCAAGGAATTCACCGCCACCCAGGCCTCGGTGTTCCTGGACGGCTTCACCTTCCGGCGTTTCCTGGAAGATTGTTATTCCGAGAACCGGCGCCGCATGGGCGCCTTCGATGCCGAATTGTTGCGCCCCAGTTTCCTGCCGCAACTGGCGGAAACGGCTTTGGGCGCGATGCGGCTTTGGAGTTTCCGCGCCAAGCCGCTGCCGGCTTAATTCTTGTTGGGACCACGGCGATGAAATGGGGCGTTGTCATAGCGCTGCTCGCCGGTCTGGTCGCGGCGGCTTATCTGATCTGGGCGATCGGGTTCGGCGCTGTGATCGATGCGGTGGCGCGCGCCGGTATCGGCGGTCTCGCCATTCTTTGCGTCTATGCCCTGGCGGTCTTCGTGGTGCTGGCCGCAGCCTGGATGACGCTATTGCCGCGTGCCGAGCGCCATGACGCCAAGGATTTCTACTTCGCCCGGCTGGTGCGCGATTCCATCGCCGAGATTTCGCCTTTTTCGCCGGTGGGCGGCATGGTCGCGGCCGGACGGCTGATGATCTTGCGGGGCATGAATGCGGGCTATGCCGCCGCCTCCGTCACGGCCGACGCCACCACCGAAGCGATGGCGCAGGTGGCGTTCCTGGCCTTCGGCATCGCGCTGGGTGTGGCGCATTTCCGCGATCTGGACAGTGCGGGCCCCTTGACCGAGGCAATGGTCGCCACGTTCCTGCTGGCCATTCCCGGTATCGCGGCCCTGATCCTGCTGCAGAAAAAAGGCGCCGACTTCGCCCAGCGGATCGCGGCGCGGTTTTTTCCCCAGGTCCGCGGCGGAACCACGTTCCGTGAAGCCATTCACGATCTCTATGATGCGCCAGCGCGGTTGGCGACTTCGGCGGCGCTGCATCTGCTGGCCTGGATCGGCGCGGGCGGCGGCACCTTCATCGCGTTCCGCCTGGTGGGCGGGCAGGTCAGCCTGATGGATGCCCTGGCGCTGGAAGCCTTGCTTTGCACCTTGCGGTCGATTGCGGCGTTTGTTCCGGCGGCGCTGGGCGTGCAGGAAGCGGGTTATGCCATGCTGGCGCCGCTGTTCGGCCTGCCCGCCGAATTGGGCCTGGCGGTGTCGCTGCTCAAGCGGGCGCGCGAGATCGTGATCGGGATACCCGCGCTGGTTTACTGGCAGATGGTGGAAGGGCGCGCCGCGTTGGCTGCCGGCCGGGCCGGAGATGCACCGTGAGTGACACGGTTCTGATCACCGGCGCATCCGGCTTTGTCGGCGCGGCCGTCGCCCGCAAGGCCTTGGCACGAGGATATCGGGTGAAAGTCCTGATGCGCGCCACCGCCAGCCGCGCCAACATCGAAGGGCTGGACGTGGAAGTTGCGACCGGCGATATGCGCGATGCCGCGTCGATGACGGCGGCGATGCAGGGCGCGCGCTATCTGTTCCATGTCGCGGCGGATTACCGCCTCTGGGCCAGGGACCCGTCCGAGATCGCCCGCAACAATCTGGAGGGCGCGCGCGCCACCATGACGGCTGCCTTGCGCGCCGGCGTCGAGCGGGTGGTCTATACCTCCTCGGTGGCGGCCTTGAAGCCGGGTAGCGGCAACGCCGTCGATGAAACTTCCCGCCACACGCCGCAAAGCGTGATCGGCGCTTATAAACTGAGCAAGCTTCTGGCCGAGCGCGAAGTCGAACGCATGATCGCCGAAGAATCTCTGCCCGCTGTTATCGTGGCGCCATCGACGCCGATCGGCGCGCGCGACATCAAGCCCACGCCCACGGGCCGCATCATCGTGGAAGCGGCCACGGGCCGCATGCCCGCCTTTGTCGATACCGGACTCAATCTGGTGCATGTCGATGACGTGGCCGAGGGACATTTCCTCGCGCTGGAACGGGGCCAGATTGGCGAAAATTATATTCTGGGCGGCACCGACGTGACTTTGGCGCAGATGCTGGCCGATATCGCCGCGCTGGCGGGTCGTCGCGCGCCGACGGTGAAACTGCCGCGCGGACCGCTTTTTCCACTGGCGTTCGCCGCCGAGGCGATGGCGCGTGTGACCGGCAGGGAGCCCTTCCTCACCGCCGATGCGCTGCGCATGTCGCGTTACCGGATGTATTTTTCCTCCGCCAAGGCGATGCGCGAACTGGGTTATGCGGCGCGCCCCTATCGGGAAGGCCTGACGGACGCCTATACCTGGTTCGGCGCCAATGGGTACCTCTCATGATCGGGGCCCTGATATTCGGATTTCTGCCGCTGGCGATCTGGATCACTCTGCTGGTGGCGCGGCGCGGCTTCTGGCGGCTGCGCGAACGGGACACCCAGCCTGTTCCGCAGCCAGCCGCCTGGCCGTCCGTCGTGGCGGTGGTGCCGGCCCGCAACGAAGCGGATGTGATCCAGCACAGCCTGGGCAGCCTTCTGGCGCAGGACTATCCCGGCGATTTCAAGGTGGTGCTGGTGGACGACCAGTCGGACGACGGCACCGGCGATCTGGCGCGCGCCTTGAACAGCGGCCGGCTGACGGTGCTGGCCGGGGCCGCGCGGCCGCCGGGCTGGACCGGCAAGCTATGGGCGATGCGGCAAGGCGTCGATCACGCGTCGTCATCGGCGCCGGAATTTTTCTGGTTCACCGATGCCGATATCGCGCATGCGCCCGACAATTTGCGCACTCTGGTGGCGCGGGCCGAAGAACATTCGCGGGTTCTGGTCTCGCTGATGGCGCGGCTGTCCTGCCGGACTTCGGCCGAACATTTCCTCATTCCCGCCTTTGTGTTCTTTTTCGACATGCTGTTCCCGTTCGGCGCGGTCAACGATCCCAAAAGCCGGGTCGCTGCCGCGGCGGGCGGCTGCATGCTGGCGCGGCGCATGGCGTTGGAGGCGGCGGGCGGGATCGATGCGATCCGGCATAACATCATCGACGATTGCGCATTGGCGCGGGTGATGAAGAAACAGGGTCCGATCTGGCTGGGCCTTACGGATCGCTCCGTCAGCCTTCGGCCGTATGAAAGGCTGGCGGACATCCGCAAGATGGTGGCGCGCTCGGCCTATGCGCAGCTGGACTATTCACCGTTGCTGCTCTTGGGCACCTTGGCCGGTCTTTTCATCGTCTATCTCGCGCCGGTCCTGGGGGC
>JAFECO010000694.1 GCA_018242085.1 Pseudomonadota bacterium | reverse complement strand
GGAGGCCGCCAAGGCGCGCATCCGCAAGAGCCGGGTGCGAACCGGCTGAGGCCGTCCATATGCTTAGGCCATCGCCGCCAATTCCGCCGCCAGCAAGGGAGCGACATCGATCCGGTTGCTGGAGTGCGCGATGGTGTTGGCGGTCACCAGCCCGGCGGCACCCGCCGCCATGATGCGGGCATCGGCATTTTCGGCGAACACTCCATGCACGGCCAGGGCCAGCGGTTTTTGGCCCCGGATGGCGAGGAGGCGCACGGCTTCTTCCATCGTGTGGCCGCTGGAGATCACATCGTCGATCACCACCGGCTGCGCCCCTTCGGGGATGTGCAAATCTTCCGCCGCGATCCGCACCGCGCGGTCGCCCAAACGCGCCTTGCGCAGAACGCGATAATCCGCGCCGCAAGCCTTGGCGATCTGCGAAACCCATTGCTCGCTTTCCACATCCGGGCCGATCAGGAACGGCTTTGCGGCATGGGCTCCGATCCAGGCCGCAAGCAGCGGCGCGGCATGCAGGGCGCGGGCCGGGATGGTGTAGATCTCCTCCAGCGCGCGATAGCGATGCAGATGCGGATCGATGGTGAAAAGCCAATCGAAATCGGCCGAGATCAGCGACGCGAAATGGCGCGAGGTGACCGCTTCGCCGGGATGAAAGCGCGCGTCCTGGCGCATGTAACCCAGATAAGGCGCCACAAGGCCCACGCGCCGGGCGCCCAGCTCGCGCGCCGTCCGCGCCGCGAACAGCAGGGGCAGGAATTTTTCGTTGGGATCGGCCAGGGTGGCGATCAGGGCCACGCTGCGGCCCGACGGCGCTTGGGGAAAGCGCAGATAGGTTTCGCGGTCGGGAAAGGCGCGGGTATCCAGTTCGCGGAATTCGCCGGCCCCCAGAGCGCAGAGATTGCGGGCCAGGGTTTCGTTTCCGGGCATGGGGATGATCAGCGGCGCCGTCATGGCTCCGCGATCCGGATCATGTCGGTATTGGCGTCACCGTAATTCAACGCATAGGCGAGCTCGCCCGGCGTCTCCGCATGGAGCGTGCAGAGCGGCATGCCGCGCGTCACCCTATCGCCCAGCCGGACATGCATTTGCGCGCCGGCGGCCTTGTCGAAGGGCGCGCCCGCCAGCTTGGCCAGGCGCGCGATGCGCCGGTTGTCGATCTGCGTCACCTGCCCATCGCAAATCGCTTCAATGTCCTTGCGGTAAGGGGCGCGGGGCGGCTCGCGCATTCCGCCTTGCGCCTCGCATATTTTCTGGAATTTGCTCCAGGCGCGGCCATCGTCCAGCGCGGACGCCGCCAGCGCAACGCCTCCGCCTTCGGGGGCGCGGCCGCTCAATTCCAGCAAGGCGCCGGCAAGCTCCAGTGCGCGCGCCCGCAGATCCTGGGGTGCATGCCGATCGTTTTTCAGGACCGCCAGCACGTCACGGGCTTCCAAAGCGGGCCCCATGCCCCTGCCGATGGGCTGGCTGCCGTCGCCGGTCAAAATCCGCACTTTAAGGCCGAAGGGTGCGGCGGTGGCGGCCAGGCTGCTGGACAGGGCTGTGGCGGCGTCCGCGCTTCGCACCTTGGCGGTGGGTCCCACGGGCATGTCGAGGACGACATGGGTGGCGCCGGCCGCGATCTTTTTCGACAGAACCGAAGCGACCATCTGTCCCTCGCTGTCGATATCGAGCGCCCGCTCGACACGGATCAGGACATCGTCCGCGGGGCTGAGATTGACCGCGCCGCCCCAAACCACACAGCCGCCTTCGCGCTCCACCACTCTGCGGATGGCCGCGCTGTCCAGTTCGACGGGCGCCAGGGTTTCCATCATGTCGGCGGTCCCGGCCGGCGAGGTGATGGCCCGCGAGGAGGTTTTCGGCATGGTGAGCCCAAGCGACGCCACGATCGCGACAATGATGGGCGTGGTGCGATTGCCGGGCAGCCCGCCCACCGAATGCTTGTCCGCGACCACGGCGCGGTTCCAGCTGAGGCATTCGCCCGACGCGACCATGGCGCGGGTCAGGGCCGCGGTTTCCGCCGGCGAGAGCGGCATGGCCGCGCAAGCGGTGATGAATGCGGATATCTCGACCGGCGAATAGCGTCCCGCCACGATGTCCGGGATGATCTGGTTCAGCGCATCCTGGTCCAAGGCGTGCCCATAGACACGGCCCCGGACATGGGCGAGGGATTCCACCGTGGGCGCGTGGCGCGCGCGGATCATATCGCCGTCCTTGAGATCAAGGCGCGCCCAGGCGGAATCGGAAAGACCGGCTTCGCTACAGGCCAGCATGCCGCCTTCGACCTGATAGAGCGTGGCGATCACCGAGCGGTCCTTGGTGCTCACCAGGATCCGGTTGAGGGACGAGAAGCCTTCCGACCGGCAGACGGGGCAATCCTTGTGCATGAAGATCGCCGCTTCGGAATGGGTGTCGATGCCCAGGCGGCGCGCCTTCAGCTGATGGTGGGGATGGCCGGTCACGACAGGACCACCGTCTGGCCATGATCGGGAACGACGCAATTCCATTGCCGCTGTTCCGCCAGCGCCAGGCGCAGCGCGTCGGCGCCCTGCGGCTCGCCGTGAACGATGAAGGTGGTGCGGGGCCGTTCGCGAAAGCCGGACGTCCAGCGCAGGAGTTCGTCCCGGTCGGCATGCGCGGACAGCATGGAAAGATTGTGAACCATGGCCCGCACCGGCACATAGCCGCCGAACATCTTGATGCTGTCGGCGCCCGCCACCATCGCCGCGCCGCGCGTGCCGCCCGCCTGAAAGCCGGTGAACAGGATCGCGTTGCGCGGATCGGGCGCATAGTGCCGCAGATGATGCAGCACGCGTCCGCCGGTCGCCATCCCGCTGGCGGAGATGATCACCTTGGCCATGGGGTTGGCGGTCAGCGCCTTGGATTCTTCCGCGCTATGCACGTAATGCGTATCACCCTGCAGGTTATGCAGGTCCCTCCGGTTCAGTTTCTGGTCGCCGGCATGGCGGCGGAAAATTTCGGTGGCATCGATCGCCATCGGGCTGTCGAGGAAAACCGGAAGGATGGCGGGCAACCGGCCTGAGGCCTTCAGGCGGGTCAGGTGATAGATCAAGCTCTGCGCGCGGCCGACGGCAAAGGCGGGAACCACGACGGTGCCGCCCCGGCGGATGGTCTTTCCGATGATATCGGCCAGCACGTCTTGCGGATCGGTCCGGTCATGCAGCCGGTCGCCATAGGTGGATTCCAGAAGCAGATAATCCGCCTTGGCCGGGGTTTGCGGATCGGGCATCAAGGGATCGCCGTACCGTCCGATATCGCCGGAAAACACCAGCGTCCTGCCGGCCCATTCCACCGACACGGTGGCGGCGCCCAGAATATGGCCGGCATGGGCAAAGCGCGCCGTGGCGCCGCCGGGCAGATCCACCGGCCGATCGAATGGCGCGGTCCTGAAATGCTTCAGCGCGTCCCGGGCATCCTGTTCGGTGTAGAGCGGAAGCGCCGGTTGATGCTTGGAGAATTTGTGCCGGTTGGCGAAGTCGGCATCCTGTTCCTGCAGATGCCCGGAATCCGGCAGCAGGATGCCGCACAGATCTTGGGTGCCGCTGGTCGCGATCACCGGCCCGCGAAACCCGTTGCGCACCAAAAGCGGCAGATAGCCCGAATGATCCAGATGCGCATGGGTGAGCACGACCGCATTTATGGCCGACGGTTGCACCGGCAATGGCGCCCAGTTGCGCAGCCTGAGGGCCTTGAAGCCCTGAAACAGCCCGCAATCGATCAGGATGCGGTCGCCGCCCCGTTCCAGAAGATATTTGGACCCGGTGACCGTACCGGCTCCGCCCAGAAATGTAAGCTTTAGAGACATGAGGACCTGGCGCGCGATGACGATGGACAACCAGACGGAGCCTCGGCCCGGATGGGTATGATCCAGATCAAGGCATTGCGGCACGATGATATCATGCTGCGCTCATCGGCGCTTTGCATTGTCAGCCGGGAGGATCAAGCCATGCATTTCCACGGCGTTGTCTGGTTGGATCATCGCACCGCCCGCATTTTCGGGTTCGATTTGCGTGGATCGGACCATACCGGCCGGCAGATCGCCAGCCATGCTCCCCACCATCTTCACCACAAATCCGGTTCGGCGAGCGGCGAGCATGCGCATGGAGACGTGGCCTATTACGACGCGATCGCGGCCGGCCTGGCGGATTTCCGGGAAATCCTGATCGCCGGCCCCGCCGCCGCAAGAACCGAATTCGCCGCCCATATCCGCGACCGGCATCCGGCGCTGGCGGCGCGGGTGATGGGAAATCTGGCGATGGATCACGCCAGCGATGGCGAAATCATCGCCGCCGCCCGGACCTTCTTTCAGCAAATCGACAGGACGACGCCGCAGAAATAGGTCCGGTCCGGCGCTTTTGTACGCGTAGCGCCGTCCAACGCTCGGCTCACGCATGCGTCTGCCGGCCTATTTTCCGTTCTGTCCGCCCTTCAAGCTTTCGGGCCTGTTGGCATAGGTGACGATAAAAGCGACCAGATCGCGCGCCGCCCGTTCGGACATTCCCGGATCGTCCTTGGGCATGGTGTTGCGGATCAAATCGGAAAGGGCATCGGCCCGCCGTCCTTGCCAGATCTTGTAAAAGGAAGGCCCGGTGAGCGGCGGTCCCTTGTAGCCGCTCAGATCGCTGGAATGACAAGCCCAGCAAATGGCCGTGAACATGTTCTGGCCCATGGAGGCGTCGCCGGGCGGCACGGGCTTGCCGGGTCCGAAATCGAGTGTGACCGGAGACTGCGCCGCCGCCGCCGATGTCCAGGCGATCGTCAGGGCAATGCAGCCCGCGAACCTCCAACGCTTCTTCACGACGCCCCCCGGTTCATTTAAAGCCCGATGGAAATTCACGCGGGCGACGGCGAAAATCAATGCCCCGCGGGTGAGGAAGCCTGTGGTATCGCTCCGCCATGTTCTTGAGGCGCGGAGGAGGGCAGATAGGGAAGCCCCCGAAAATCGGCGTCCAGCCGGCGAATGGCGGGCGGGCAATCGCCGAAACGGCCCCGGAAATAATCCCACAGGCCGCGCAGCATGCCACGGGTGGGCGGATCGAGAAAAACGCCCGCCTCCCAGGAACGCCGGACATTCCAATAGAACGCCGCCAGGCGGGACTTCAGCGCTTCGCGGCGGTCCTTGGCCGAGCCGTGCTTTTGAGTGAACAGCAAGGCATTGCGCGTGAGAAAATACAACTGCATCGGCGCCCGATAGGGGCCGAGCGTGGCATGCGCATGATGGCGCACCACCGATGAGGGGATCACGAAGGACGATATGCCCAGCTTGCGGGCACGGTGGCACAGATCGGTCTCCTCATAGTTGAGGAAAAACCGTTCGTCGAACAGCCCGGCTTTTTCCAGCACCCGTGCCGGCAGGAACAGCGCGGCCCCGATGACGAAATCCGTCGGGATGGCGTCCTGCTCCAGCAAATGTGCATCGGCGGCGGCGGAGAAATATTCGGACTGATCCAGGACCACGCCCCGCTTGCTGCCGAAGAACTGATATTTCCCCGTGTCCGCGAACACCAGGGCGCTGCCCAATACGGCATTGTCGCTCCGCGCCTTGCTGGCCGCGATCAGGCGGGAAATGGTCTGGCTTTCCACTTCCGCGTCATTGTTCAGCAGGAAGACATATTCGCATTGCAGATCCAGCGCCCGCCGGATGCCGATATTGCAGCCGCCGGCGAAGCCCGCATTGGCGGCGCAGGCGATGATGTCGGCGCCGGGCAAGGCGGCGCGCATCTGCGCCAAAGAATCGTCGGCCGACGCATTGTCGACAATGATGATCCGAAAATCCCGGTGCGCGGACTGGGCGAGCGACCGGCATGCGGCAATGGTGTATTGCCAGCGATTCCAGTTCACCATCACGATGCCGACCAGGTCCGACCGGAAATTGCTCATCAACGCTGCGGCTTTCTCGTCCCTGGGACAAAGCTCAGAATAGGGTTTCCGTCGTTAATATTTCGATCCGTCGCTTGAGGCGGGCGAAACGGATCCTGCTCCAACCCTTTTACGCGAAATAAAACAGGACGTTAATGACGTCTCGCCGGTTCCTTCGGGCCGGGAAGGCCCGGTTCCGTCGTCCAGGCCCGGCTCGGGCAATGCGCCCACAATTTCATCGCAGAAAAGCAAACAACAGGACCGCGAAAAGGGTGGCGGCTTGCGATATCACCGGCTCAACGGACAGCAACCGCACAAAATCCGCGCACGCGCGTGTTGCTGGGCAAATACGGGGTCCTGCTATCGTGATTTGTGTCCTCGCCGCGCGAAAAGAGCGCTGCTTGGCATTTCGCGGCATCGCCCCGAAGCGTGAATCCGGCTTCGGACTTTATCGTAAATGCCCAACAAGGCAGCAGCCGCATAAATAATAGACAGATTGGTGTTGCGTGCGGACGACACCCCGCGCATCACCGCCCTTTTCAGACCGAATGTCGCATCAGGGCCGCCGAAACCGCGTTGTCTTGCGCACCCAATCCCCGGAACGTCATTCGCATCTTCCCGGCGTCGCGCGGCATGGGAGGAATAAGAGCGGATCGCCGGGCAGGAATGGGAAAGAGGGATCGTGAAGCACGCCCCGATTCGCCCATCGGGAGAGTTTGCATGTTGAATTGGTCGAAATGGGTGAAGCCGGCTTCTTGTTCGGCGGCGGCGTTTGCAGCCCTGCTGGCGAGCGGGCCTGTGGCATGGGCCGCGGCGGCGGCGCCCGATCCGCTCAGCGCCGGCGACACCGCCTGGATGCTGACTTCCAGCGCCCTGGTGCTGATGATGACCATTCCGGGCCTGGGCCTGTTCTATGCGGGCATGGTGCGCAAGAAGAATGTCCTGGCCACCCTGGCGCAGAGCTTCGGCGCCACCTGCATCATCACCCTACTCTGGACCATCATCGGCTATTCCATCGCGCTGACGCCCAATGCCAGCGCGTCCGCCAATCAATTCATCGGCAGCGTCGATCAGCTGCTCTTGGGCAAGATGACGTTGAAATCGATCAACCCCTTGGCGGGCACGATTCCGGAATCGGTCTATATGTTCTTCCAGATGACCTTCGCGATCATCGCGCCGGCCTTGATCGCGGGCGCGCTGGCGGACCGGATGAAATTTTCCGCGTTCATGTGGTTCATGTCGATCTGGTTGCTCCTGGTCTATTGCCCCGTCGCCCATTGGGTCTGGGGCGGCGGCTGGCTGGGCAGCCTGGGCGCGCTGGATTATGCCGGCGGCACGGTGGTGCATTTGAACGCGGGCACCGCGGCGCTGGTCACCTGCCTGGTGCTGGGCAAGCGCGTGGGCTTCGGCACGGAAAATATGGCACCCAACAACCTGGTCTATAGCGTGATCGGTGCGTCTTTGTTGTGGGTGGGCTGGTTCGGCTTCAATGCGGGGTCCGCCGTCACCGCCGGCTATAATGCCGGCATGGCCGCCATGGCCACGCAGATCGCCACCGCCGCCGCCGCGATGGCCTGGATGGCGGCGGAGTGGCTGGTGGCGAAGAAGCCGTCGGTGCTGGGCATGATTTCCGGCGCGGTGGCGGGGCTGGTGGCGATCACGCCCGCTTCCGGCTTCGTCGATGCCGGCGGCGCGCTGTCCATCGGTTTTGCCGCGGGCTTTGTCTGCTACTTCTCGGCGGTGTGGGTGAAGACATGGGTCGGCTATGACGACGCGCTGGACGCTTGGGGCGTGCATGGCGTGGGCGGCGCCTTGGGTGCGCTCCTCACCGGCGTCTTCGCCAAGAGCACGATCAATTCGTTGGGCAGAGGGTGGATCCATGACGGCAACGGTCATCAATTGCTGATCCAATTCGCCAGCGTGATCGCGACCTTCTTCTATTGCGGGATCGTCACTTTCATCATCCTCAAGCTCATCGACGTCACCATCGGGCTTCGGGTTTCGCGCGAAGTCGAGATCGAGGGGCTGGACATCAATCTCCATGGCGAGACGGTGCACAGTTGAGCCGCAGGAGGACCGAGGCGTTCTGTGAGAGCGCCTCGGTCCATGTCTTCCCTGCGACGGGCGGGAATGACCCGGACGCACCGGACACTCCCAACCGGCCGCGATTCGTCCCGTCCTACTGGGCGAAGGCGGAGTTCGTTTGCACCTGCGTTGTAGGAGTTGCACTGCGGAAGATTTTTCCGTGCCCGGCCGCAGGTTTCGCCTGCTAACTGTGCGGTCGATTGCTGCGACGCGTCATGACATTTTGCTTTCACCCTTAAGACTTTGGGGTTTAGCATTTGTAATGAAGGGGCGGGAGTGTTGCGTATGGCAGTTTTGGATCATGACCATCATTTCACCGAACATCGCCCGATCGTTGGCGGACCGGTTCAGTTCTGCTTGTTCTGGATCGGCATGTTCGCGGTGATCGCGCTGCTCGGAATGCTGTTCAAGAGCTGAGCGCGCGCGGCCGATGTGCGTTGGGGGCATCCCGCGCCGCGGGCGTGTTTGCCATTGCCCGGATATTTCCCGGCATGAATCGATACCAGCCCGGCTGGTGAAGGCTTCTGCAAAGATTGTATTGGCCTGGCGGATTTGAAACTCTAAAAGCCAGGACGAAACCCACAAGGTCATTGGCGCATGGCGAAGCTGCTGGACATCAGTGCCGGCTTCAGACACGCGCGGGTGCTGGTGGTGGGCGATGTGATGCTCGACCGCTTCGTCTATGCGCGGGTTTCCCGCATTTCTCCCGAAGCGCCCGTGCCGGTTCTGTTGATCGGCCGTGAAGCCACCAGCCTGGGCGGGGCGGGCAATGTCGCGCGCAATATCGCTTCTTTGGGCGGGCGGGTCACCCTGATTGGCGGCCGGGGCGAAGACGATGCCGGGGAACACATCGGCGAGCTTCTGGCGCGCGAAGCGGCCATCGAGGATGCGCTTGTGGTACTGGAAGACGCGCACACCACGGAAAAGATCCGCTACATCGCCGATCAGCAGCAGGTGATGCGCGCCGACCGGGAAGCGCCCTGGCCCGATCCCGTGAACGCGATGGCGCTTGCGGCCGCGCGGGAGGCCATCGCCCATCATGACGTGCTGGTGATCTCCGATTACGCCAAGGGG
Source organism: Pseudomonadota bacterium (assembly GCA_018242085.1). Lineage (GTDB taxonomy): Bacteria > Pseudomonadota > Alphaproteobacteria > Micropepsales > Micropepsaceae > Rhizomicrobium. The sequence continues at coordinate 4,352 of JAFECO010000694.1, read as the reverse complement.
TTCCTTCCGCCCGCGCTGGTTCAGGACCTGATCGCGCTGGCGAAAGCGCATGGCAAGCCCGTGATCGTCGATCCGAAAGGCGCGGAATTTGCGCGCTATGATGGCGCCACCGTCATCACGCCCAATCGAAGCGAAACCGGGGTTGCCACCGGCATGGACACCGGAAGCGACGCGGCGGTCGCGGCAGCGGCTCAAAATCTTCTGACCCGGTTGCCGGGGCTTGGCGCGGTGCTGGTCACGCGCGGTCCGGGCGGATTGTCGTTGGCGGAGCGTGGAGCGGAGATTGTCCATATTCCCTCGCGCGCACGCGAGGTGTTCGATGTTTCGGGCGCGGGCGACACGGTGGTGGCGGCGCTGGCCCTGTCGCTGGCGGCGAAGAGCGACCTTCAAAATGCCGTGCGGCTTGCCAATATCGCGGCGGGCATCGCGGTCACGATGGTGGGAACAGCAGCGGTAACCGCTGCCGAAATCGCAGCGGAACTTCAAGTCCGGCAAATGGAGTCGGTGGAACAGAAGATCGTCTCCCTGGAGCCTGCGCTGGAACGGCTGGCCTTGTGGCGCGCCGAAGGGCACAAGATCGGTTTCACCAATGGCTGTTTCGATCTGGTGCATCCGGGGCATATCTCGCTTCTGACCCAGGCGCGCGCCCATTGCGACCGGTTGGTGGTGGGATTGAATAGGGATGCCTCGGTGCGGCGGCTGAAAGGCGACGGACGTCCCGTGCAGGACGAGATGGCGCGCGCCATCGTGCTGGCATCGCTGGCGGCGGTGGACCTGGTGGTGATGTTCGGCGAGGACACGCCGGACAATCTGATCCGGCAGGTCCGGCCCGATATTCTGGTCAAGGGCGCCGATTACAAGCGCGAAAACATCGTGGGGGCGGATTTCGTCGTCTCTTATGGGGGCGAAGTCATGCTGGCGGATCTGGTGCCGGATCGCAGCACCAGCGAGCTGATCGGACGCGCACGTCAATAACGCGCGTCTTGCGCGAGCCGATTCGCTGTGTAACCCTTCAGACTCATAAGGGAATTTCGGGGGAGCATGCGATGGCCGAACGGGATCTGAACCGGCGCCGCCTGTTGCAAACATCGCTGGCGCTGGGCGGGTTGGGCCTTGCCGGTTGCGCCACGGGGCCGCGCGCCCCACGCATCACCGGACTGTCCGCCCAGGACATTCCGCCGGTCTTGGCGCCGGTACGGGCCCATCCCGACCGGCTGTTCGACATCACCGTCTGTCTTCGTCCCTTCCGCGCCAAAGGCCCGCGCATCGAAGCCGAGCAGATCGGCGACACGCTGGTGGTGCACAATTACGGCCATGGCGGATCGGGCTGGTCGCTGTCCTGGGGCTCGGCCAACATGGCGATGCAGCTGGCGCTGGGGAACAGTCCGGCCGAGATCGCGGTGATCGGTTGCGGCGCCATTGGTCTTACCTCCGCGATCATGGCGCAGCGCGCCGGCACCAAGGTCACCATCTATGCCCGCGATCTTCTGCCCCAGACCCGTTCGGCGCGGGCCACCGGCAGCTGGACGCCGGATTCGCGCATCGCCCTGAAGGAACCGGCCGGCCCGAAATTCGGCGAAGTGTGGGAACAGATGGCGCGCTTCTCGTTCAAGACCTATCGCCAGTATCTGGGCCTGCCGGGCACGCCGGTGGAATTCACCGACCGCTATTCCTTGTCGGATGAGCCGTTCGAGCAGGTGCGCGAGGAAGCCGAGAAGCTGGATACGCTGGGCTTCGCCACCTATATGGACCGGATCCGCGATATCACGCCCAGGTCCCAGGACCTGCCGGCGGGCGCCACGCCCTTTCCCACCCGGTATGTGCGCCGCTCGCAGAACATGCAGTTCAACATCGCCGGCTATGCGCACACGCTGATGACGGATTTCTTCAGCGCGGGCGGCAAGTTCGTGCGCAAGCAGTTCCGGTCGCCCAATGAACTCACCCAGCTCAAGGAAAAAGTGGTGATCAACTGCCCCGGCTATGCGGCGCGCGACTGGTGGAAAGATGAATCGCTCACCCCCGTGCGCGGCCAGATCGCCTGGCTGATTCCGCAGCCGGAAGTGAATTACGGCTTCAACTACAAGAATATCAGCATCCTGTCCCGGCGCGACGGCATCGTGGTGCAGGACCTGAATGGCGGCGACATGCGCGGCTATAACGTGTCCGGCGAGTTGGCCGACCGCGCCGAAGCCGACAATGCGGTCAACACCATCGCGGAAATGTATTCCCGCTTCCGGGTCTGACGGGCGTTTCAGCCATCCGTGCGCGGCGTCCATCTGGCGAAAGCTAGGATCCAAAGGCCGGCCAGCGCCGCGAGGGGAACGAAACAGAGCAGCGCCCACCACATGGAATGGCCGATGCGCCTGAGCACGAGGCCGGCCGGAATGGCGAACAGGGCCTCGACGATCATCAACGACCATGAAAGACGAACTGACGGGCAATGGCGCCATGGCGGTTCCTTGGGTCTGATCCAGCCGCACTCTATTTGTTTTCTTCTTTTGGCGCATGCGCGGCTTTTCGCGCCGGAACCGGGACGTCTTGCCAGACGGCGCGCCCATCACCATTGTGCGCGGCGATCATGGCCCCCAAGACCATCACACCCCGCGCGAACGACACCAGGCTGGACGAATGGTCGCCACAGCTTCTGAAATCGCGCCTGTATGGCCAATTGCTGATCGACATCATTGTCGGGCGCCTGGCGCCCGGCGAAAGACTGGATGAACAGGTCCTGGCCGAGCGCTATGGCGGGGGGCTGGCGGGCATTCGCGAAGCCCTGGCGCGCCTGGCGCTGGAAGGGCTGGTGCTGAGGCGCGCGCGGGTGGGCACCATGGTGGCGCCGCTGGATCTGATGGAAGCGCGCGAAGCTTTTGCCGCCCGCGCCTTGGTCGAAGTGGAATGCGCGGGCCTGGCCGCGCGCCTTGCCACCGATGCCGATATCGCGGCCATCCGCGCCACCTTGAACGATGGCGAAGCCGCCATCGCCAAGAATGACGCGCGGGCCCTGGCGGTGATGGACGAGGTGTTCCATGTCGCGGTGGCCAGCGCCAGCCACAATCGCGTGCTGGCCAAGCTGGTGATGAGTTTGCATCACCAGACCGCGCGCTTCTGGCTGGTCACCATGCGCGAGCCGTCGCTGGAGGAAAGCCGGTTTGCGTTGGACCAGCATCGCGCGCTGGCCGATGCCATCGCCGCGCATGATCCGGCACGGGCGCAAGATGCGATGCGCGAGGCGCTGGGCGATTTTCCCGCCGACGTCAAACGCGCCTGGGCCGCGCCATGAGCCGCTCCTGGATCACGCTCGCCGCGGTGAGTGTGGTCTATTTCCTGATCACCGCCACCACCTTCGGATCGCTGGGCGTGGTGCTGCCGGCGATGATCGGCGAGCTCAAATGGAGCTGGGGGGGAGCCGGCACCGGCTTTTCGCTGCTGGGCGTGGCCGCCGGCGTCACCGCCACGCTTCCCGCCACCATGATCCGGCGCTTCGGCGTGCGCGCCACTTTGGTTGCGGGCAGCCTGGCGATGGGTGCGGCGTTCGCGTGCCTGGCGCTGACGCACGGATTGCCGCTGTATTTCCTGGGCTGCGTGCTGATGGGACTTGGCTTTGCCCTGCTGGCGACGGTGCCGGGCACCTATCTGCTCACCCGGCTTTACGCCAATCCTTCTTTCGCCTTCGGGCTTTACTTCACGGTCGGAGGTTTGGGCGGCGTGGCGGGGCCCATCCTGTATCTGTGGGTTGCCGCGATCAGCCAGGACTGGCGCGCTTACTGGCTGGTGTCGCTGCTGCTGGTGCTGCTGGCGGGGCTGCTGAGCGCGGTTCTGGTCGATGTCAAAACCGATCTGCATCAGGATGCGAATGACGCGTCCGCCGGATCGGACGATTGGACAGTGAAGGCGGCGCTGCGCACGCGGCAATTCGCCATCCTGGCGGCCGCCTATAGCATCTTCCTGTTCGTGGGCATCACCGTGAATGCCGTGTCGGTGGCGCATTTGATGAATCATGGCGTGACCGCAGCCGTTGCGGGCGGGATGATGAGCGCCGAAGCCTTGATCAATGCCGGTGCGCGGCTGGCGGGCGGGGTGCTGGTGCGCTGGATCGGGGCCAAGGTCCTGCTGCTATTGTCGCTGGCGATGCTGATCGTCGGCCTTTTGGCGCTCAGCGCCGCCCACGGGCTGCCGCTGATGCTGGTCTATGCCATAGGCATCGGCGTGGGCTATGGGCTGACTTTCTTCGCTTCCACCATCCTGCTCCTGGATTATTTCGGCCGCGCGCCCAATCTGGAATTGTTCGCCATCGTCAATCTGATTTCGGTGGTGGGATCGGGCGGCCCGGCCTTTGCAGGCTTCGTCGCCGA